>NZ_WJSP02000013.1 GCF_009720255.1 Agromyces humi
GGCTGCACCCGCAGCTCGAGTTCAGCGACGACCTGAGCGCGGTCCTCGAAGGCGCAGACCTCGTCGTCCTCGTGACGGAGTGGAACGAGTACCGGCACATGGACCCGGTCTGGGCGGGCGATCTCGTGGGCGTGCGGTCGGTGATCGACGGCCGCAACTGCCTCGACGCCAAGGCCTGGCGCGACGCCGGGTGGACCTACAAGGGACTCGGCCGGCCCTGAGCACGGACAGACGGATGCCCCGGGGTGATCCACCCCGGGGCATCCGCGTGTTGCGGCATCCGCCTCACTCGTGCGTCGTGAGCACCTGCGAGACCGGGCGACGGGGCGAGCGTGCCACCCGGAAGCCCGCTTCGGGCGGGTAGCCGATCGCGATCAGGCAGATCACGTCCTCGCTGTCGGGGATGCCCGCCGCCTGTCGCAGCGCGTCGGTGCGGTCGTTCGTCATCGACCAGTTGAGCATGCACGAGCTCACGCCGAGCCCGTGCAGCGCCCACACCAGGGTCATCGCGAAGAGCCCGCCGTCGATCCAGCGCTGGTTGCGCTCCGCCGCCCCCGCGAAGAGGCCGCGCTCGACCGTCACGACCAGCACGCTGCGCACCTGGTCGCGGAAGCCGGCGTTGCCGTTCTGGTGGGCGAGGATGCGCGCGGCGTCCTCGGCGCCGCTGAAGGCGTGCACCCGCCCCGCCTGCCGGTTGCAGACCGACGGCGTGTACGTCGCGAGGCGCACCGCCTCCTCGATGGTGGCCGGCTCGACGGGGCGCGTCTCGTCGAAGTCGCGCACGCTGTGCCGGGTGGCGAAGAACCGGTCGAGCTCGACCGCGCCGAACAGCGGTGCCGGGATGGCCGGCGGGCTCACGTCGTCATCCACCGCGCCACCGTCGTTCCAGGTGAGGAGCGCCCCCTTGGCGTCCTCGGCGAAGCGCAGGTACGCCGCGTCCGCCTGCTGCGCGCCGGCGACGGGGATGAGCATCGAGAGGCGGTGCTCCACCGCGGCCCCGAAGGGCTGCTTGGGGCGGCGCAGGCTCAACCCCTTCTCCACCCGGTGGTAGTCCTTCGTGAGCTGCGCCTCGAGGTTGACGCCCGAGACGACCGGTGTCACCGCATCGTCCACGGGCGCGGCCGAGTCACGGTACCTGCGGTAGTCGCGCAGGAACTCCGAGTACATCAGCCAGCCGCGCTTCGCGCGGCGGACCGGTCCTCTCAGCGGCTTCTTGATGGTGTCGAACATGAGGGCTCCCCCTTTGCTTGGTTCACGATTCACCCGACGCGAGCCTCGTGGGCGGCCATCGCGATCACTTCGTCGATGACCGCGAGCGTGTCGCGCCATCCTCCGACGGACCGGCACGGCACCCCGGTCGCGATGACCGGGAAGTCGTTGCCGTCGGGGTCGAGGCGGTCGCCGACGAACAGCATCGACGATGCGGGGATCCCCGTCGCCGCGATGAGCTTGCGCATGCCGTAGGCCTTGTCGACGCCCTTGCGGGTGATGTCGATCGACGTCGAGCCGCCCGAGCGCACCTCGAGGTCGGGCAGGTCGGCCTGCACCGCGGCTCGGAGGGCGGCCTTCTTCGCGCCGGTCGGATCCCACTGCCGCTTGGCGTCGACGGGTGCGGCCTGCCCGAGAGCCGAGAAGGTGACCTGGGACCCGCGGTGCTCGACGCGCGGTCCCCACGCGGGCCCGTCGTCGAAGCCGAGCTCCGCCGACCGGCGCGCGAGCGAGGACGACGCCCGGCCCGCCTCGTCGAGGGTGAGGTCCTCGGCGTACAGCTGGCGCCAGTCGCCGTCGGCGAAACGCAGGTAGCGCGTGCCGCAGGTCGGCATGAGGTGCAGCCGCCCGAGATCCGCGCCGTGCACGTCGAGGGCGTCGATCACCTGCCTGCGGAACTGCGAGAAGTCGCCGCCCGAGATGATGCACACCTCCGTGTGCTCGAGCAGCCGCGTGAGTGCGCCAGCCATCTGGGGATCGATGCGGCTCTTCGACGGCGCGAGCGTGTCGTCGAGATCGAACGCGATGAGCTGCGGGCGGTTCATGGCAGCGTGGCGGCGACCGACTTCAGCCAGACGGCCAGGTCGGGACCGAGGTCCGCGCGATCCAGCGCGAGCTGCATCACGGACTTGAGGTAGTCGAGGCGGTCGCCGGTGTCGTACCGGCGGCCGCGGAACACGACGCCGTAGACGCCGCCCGCGATCGACTCGTCGGCCGCGAGCACCTGCAGCGCGTCGGTCAGCTGGATCTCGCCGCCCTTGCCCGGCGGGGTCTCCTCCAGCACGTCGAAGACCTCGGGCCGCAGCACGTAGCGCCCGATGACGGCCAGGTTCGAGGGCGCGTCGGCGGCCGCCGGCTTCTCGACGAGGCCCGTCACCCTGACGACGTCGGCCTCGTCGGTCGGCTCGACCGCGGCGGCGCCGTACATGTGGATCTGGTCGGGATCGACCTCCATCAGCGCGATCACGGTCGCGCCCCGCTCGGCGCTCTCGTCGATCATCTTGGTGAGCAGCACGTCGCGCTCGTCGATGAGGTCATCGCCGAGCAGCACCGCGAAGGTCTCGTCGCCCACGTGCTTGCGTGCGCGCAGCACGGCGTGCCCCAGTCCGCGCGGATCCCCCTGCCGGACGAAGTGGATGTCGGCCAGGCTGCTCGAGTGCATGACCCGCTCGAGCTTGGTCTGGTCGCCCTTCTGCTCCAGCGTGTGCTCGAGCTCGGTGACCCGGTCGAAGTGGTTGGCGAGCGCGTTCTTGTTCCGGCCGATGATGACGAGGATGTCGTCGATCCCGGCACTCACGGCCTCCTCGACCACGTATTGGATCGCCGGCTTGTCGACGACCGGAAGCATCTCCTTCGGCATGGCCTTCGTGGCCGGCAGGAACCTCGTGCCGAGGCCCGCGGCAGGAATGACGGCTTTCATCGGTGTTCTCCCCATGTCGTGACTGTAACCAGCGCGCATGAAGCTGGGATTACGAACGCGGGTCATTCTCGTGCCTCGCGTACCCTGACTGCATGCACACGAGACGGATGCCGCGGCGGGTCGTCGCGGCCGCGCGCTGGCTGTTCCCGGCCTACCTCGTCGTGCTCGCGTTGATCGTCTTCCTTCCCGCGCGCGAGGCGGGGCGGCTCACGGGCGTCGTCGGATGGCTCGCGCTCCAGGTCGGGAAGCTCGGCATCCCGGTCGATCCCGCCTACGTCGTGCTCGAGTTCACGGCCAACATCGTGCTGTTCCTGCCGTTCGGGCTGCTCGCGACGATCGCCTACCCGCGCCTCCGCCCGGTCCTGGTGATCGCCATCGGGTTCGCGTCGAGCGTGGTCATCGAGCTGGTGCAGCTCGCGATCGGCTGCGCGCCGGCCGCCGAGGGTGCGCACCCTCGCCTGCCATTGGTCCTGTGACGGCGCTACGTCGACAACCGGGGTCAGTGCGGGCCGTGCCAGTGCGGACTTCTCGAGCAGAGTGCCGGCCAACTTCGGCACCTGTCCCTGCGTTTCATGGGGGGCTCGCCGCAACCTGCGTCCAGACTGAGCAGACATCGACGGCGAATCGAGGGGAAGCATGGCGTCCGGCCAACAATGGATCGACACGGCGTGATTCCAAAATCCGCGCAGTATGACGGAGTTGTTCTCTGTCTTGGGAAGGATCGGCGGATTCAGCGCGCGCTCCAATCTTGCTTGGCGAGGGTTCGCAAGCATCGACTATGACTTGGTCTCGTCCCTCCAGCGCGTCCCAGGCCTCTCCGACGAGGACTCGCTCCGGGACGTGGAGCGTTCCAGCTTGACCGCGGCGCGGGAGTGGGGACTCGGCTTCGGTCACGGCGGATGGGCGAGCGACCTTCAGTTGCTCGCTGATCTTCAGCACTATGGAACCAGCACGAGACTGATGGATGTCACGAGCAACCCCATGACAGCTCTGTGGTTCGCATGCCAGCAACCGGCGTCGGCGGGACTATCACGTAGTGGGCTTCTGCTGGCGATAAACACAACAGACTGGCCCCGCTATGGTCGTGCGCAGCCTTCGGGACGGCCGAGCGCCATCGACAATCCGATCGGCTGGGAACTGGAGCGCGCCCTCGGATCGGGCTCCCCGTTCGTCGTCGAGTCGCTCTCCCCAAACGACCGATTGCGAGCGCAGGAGGGCTTCTTCATCGCTGATCGTGTGCCCGCCGTCGATGAGCAGGCCGGGCCGTTCAAGAGCCTCCGAATCGCCTACCCACGCATCGACTCACACGACCTCAAGTCCGCGTTGCAGAATCCCGATGGCTCAGCGTCACCGACGATTCGGGATCGGCTTCCGTTCGTCGCGGTTAAGGTCAATCAAGGGCTGAAGCGTCGTGCGCTCAAGATTCTTCAGAATTCATACAACAGAACTCATAGGGTCCTCTTTCCCGACTTCACCGGGTTTCGGGAGTACAGCGCCCACGCAACGCCGCGCGAGCGGTCCTCCGAGGTCAATGAGACTCGATGAACGCTCCGGCCCAGTCGATCGGAGCGGGCCTTCGGGAGTCGCCTGGATCGCCTGAATCTCGGCGTGCCGTCCACAGTTGCACCCGGTCCCCTACGCGTGTCCCTCAACGAGCGATGGCCGCGGACCGTCCCGCTGCCGTACAGGCCCATCGCCGAAACGGGCATGCCGCTCATCCAGCTGCACGATCCGCCGCCGCAGTACGGTGAGCAACGCCACCACGTGCCGGCGCCGGTGCGGCTCCAGCTCGCCATCCACATCGAGCGCACCGGCCCTGTCGGCGATGGAGCGCAGGCGGGTCACGGTGTCGCGCCGCCATGCCTGGTATGCGTCGTCGGGGCGGGCTGCGAGCCGGTCGAACCGGTCGTCGATGATCGCTAGGCGCAGCTCCAGTGCCTGCACGTCGGCGAGGAACTGTGGGCGGTCGATGTGATCGACGGGCATGCCGCCGACGGGAAGTTGCGCGTCCATGCGTGCGCTGAGGGGTGAGTCCGAGCCCATGTCGGTGCTCCTTGCTGACTCCAGCCGTAGCCGAAGATTTCGACCCTAGAGGGGGCCACCGACATCCGCTCGCTACGGCGGTCGATGTGCCACGTGCCCTTCTGGGGCGGATGCTGCAGCATCTGCCGATCAGGCGCACGTTCCGCGCCCGTGCAATCAGAGCACGAGACCGCCCGCGCCGCCGTTGAGTCGCACGCCCTCAGTAACGTCGGTCAACTGTCGACCCGACCGCGCCGCGCCTGATCGGCGCACCCATCCCACAGCGAACGGAAGCATCATGAGCGACTCGAAGACGAACACCCGCGCAGGCGGGGGAACCGCCATGGGACGGCACGCCGGCGCGACCACGCGACCCCTCTGAGACCGACGACCAGCGGAGAACCGCCTGCCGTTGCGTTGTTCACCATTGGGGCCGGGGTCTAGCGACTACTGGACCAACTTGCCGACGGGAGTTGTGTCTCGGTGAGTCCGTCGCACTCGGCGCATGCGGACAAGCGCCTTCACGCCGACGAAGATCGCGAGCGGCACAATCGTCGCCCAGACGATCTTGCCGACCATCTGCCCCACAATGCTCTCGAACGTCAGCGGGAATCCAGCGATCCAGAGGAAGAGCACCGTGTCGACCGGCGCTGAGACGCAGTTCGAGATGAGCGCAGCCCGAACGAAACCGCGCGGACGAGCCCAAAGGAACACGAGCATGTCTGCGACTTCAGCGACGAGGAATGCAACCGCAGAGGCCAACGCGAGCGCGGGCGTCGCGAGGAACCAAGAAAGCGCCAACCCAACTGCCATCCCGAGGAGCACGCCGCGGACCCCAAGGTACGTGTGGACGAAGTCGCGCGACAGGAGCGCGAATCCGGCTGCGTACGTTCCTGCAGAAACGACCAGCCCGAACCCGACCGGAACCAGACCGAAGTTCGCGGAGAGGATGTTCGCGGCAACGATGGCGCCAATGTAGACGGCGAGCGCGATCGATCCACGGATTAAATTGCGACGGTCATAGACCTTGGCGTTCAAAACTGCTCCTGCTAGTTGGCGCTGGGCGCCCATGAGAGTGATGCGACTGCATCATGGCTGTGAATGCTTTCGAAGTTGCGAACGTGGATCGAGTGCCGAAGAGCGCGGGCGCGGCATGTCGAGGAGAGATCTCGAACCATATCCTCAACGAAGGCGGGGTGGTCGTACGCCTCCATCGTGATCCAACGCTCGTCCGGGCGTTTGATGACGGGGTAAATGGGGCACGAGCCAACTTGACGTGCGAGCGAGAACATCTCGCTCAGAGTGAGCGGATACAGGTCATCGGTGTCGCCCGTAACCGACAGCGTCACGGCACTTCGCTGATTGTGTGCGCCGTACTCACTAATCGCTTTGCTGCATGGGCAAAGACTCGTGACGTGCGTTGTCAAGGTCGTCGTCATCGTCGCTGACTCTGATGAGCCTTCAATGGAGAATCGGACATCGGCGGCCTGCCAGGCCGCCACATCCGAGACAGGCGCTCGAACCTCGAACGAAACTGCAAGATCGAACGAGATACGAGCTTCCGTTGCGTCGAGGCGATCGGCTGCGGTCGCGATCAACGCGTGGGCGCGCCGAGGATCGAACTCACGCATCTGGACGGCGAGCGTCTCGACCATGCGACTCATGTGTGTACCGCGCCGGTCTGGCGCCAAGGGGACGACGAAGTCCGCAGAGCCCACGCCGGCGGCATCCACTTCGCCATCAATGACGCGGATGGGAGTGCGTACACCCGCGACTCCTACCGCATCCAGTTCAATCCCGCGTCGGTCAACTTCGTCCTGGATGTCGGGCAGCGCATGGGCCAACTCGGGGAGCATCATTGGCCTCCGTTCGATTCGCCGCGGTACGTACACCGTGAACGCGGGGTTTCGCTCACAACGATCGCGTGGAGGAGTGGGAGTGCGACGCTGAGCCTGTCCCACATCCAACGCGCGAGGTGCTCGCTGGTCGGATTCTCGAGGCCTTCGATGTCGTTCAAGAGGCGATGATCGAGCTGTGCAGAGATCGGTGCAAACGCAGTTGAGAGGTCACCGAAGTCCTGGACGAAGCCGCTCTCGTCATCAACGGCGCCGCGCACATGGACCTCGACCGTGTAGGAGTGCCCGTGCATCCGCCCGCACTTGTGCCCGTCGGGGACATTCGGGAGAAAGTGGGCGGACTCGAACGAGAACTCGCGGGAAAGTTCGGCGTAGAAGGTCATGCGATTCCCAAGTATTTGTGTGTCTGGAGGCTGAGCTGCCACGTCGGGTGGTTGAGACAGTATTCGACTGCGAGCGCGGTGTTTACGCTGATGTCGGGGCCGTCCATGGGCTGAACTCGATAAGTTCCGAAGTCGAGATGCTCGAAGCTCGACGGATCCACGCCCTTCTGCGGATAGACGAACTTGAGTTCGTCCCCACGCGTAACCACGAGATCGGCCCCGATTTTCGGACTAACGCAAAGCCAGTCGACACCCGCCGGAGGAATCCGCGTGCCGTTCGTCTCAACGGCTACGTAGAAACCCCGTCGATGGAGCGCCTCTATGGCTGGCTCGTCAAGTTGAAGCAGCGGCTCGCCGCCTGTGCAGACGACCATCCGATTGGATGCCCAACCGACCGGCCAGGCGGCTTCAACTGCGTCAGCGAGATCATCGGCCGTGGCGAACTTGCCTCCACCCGGACCGTCCGTTCCGACAAAGTCCGTGTCGCAGAACTGGCAGATAGCGCGAGGGCGATCGCGCTCATGCCCGGTCCAGAGGTTGCAGAGGCTGAACCGGCAGAAGACCGCTGGACGACCGGCGTGCGTTCCCTCCCCCTGGAGGGTGTAGAAGATCTCCTTGACCTTGTACGACATCAGGCAGCTTGATAGGAAACGGGGTCGGAGAACCCAGCCTCCTGAAATCCACGGATCCGCAGCAGACACGAGTCGCAGTGTCCGCACGAACGGCCCTCGTCATCGGGGTCATAGCATGACAGCGTCAGCGAGTAGTCGACTCCGAGCTCTGTGCCGGTCTGGACGATGTCGGCCTTCGTCATAGAGATCAGCGGAGTGTGGATCTTCAGTCGTGCACCCTCGACGCCCGCGCGCGTGGCAAGGTTCGCCATCGTCTCGTACGCTTCGATGTACTCGGGCCGGCAGTCGGGGTAGCCCGAGTAGTCGAGCGCGTTGACACCGATGAACACATCAGTTGCTCCGACCACTTCCGCGAACGCAAGAGCGAAAGAGAGGAAGATGGTGTTCCGAGCGGGGACGTAGGTGACTGGAATTTCCTCCGCGGAAAGGTCTCCAGCATTGTCGTGCTTGGGAACCTCTGTCTCCGACGTGAGTGCCGAACCACCAAAAGTCCTCAGGTCGATGTCACAGACGACGTGCTGTGCAACACCCTGAGCCTTCGCCACACGCTTCGCTGCTTCAAGTTCCACGACGTGACGCTGGCCGTAACGGAAGCTCAGCGCATACGGCTCGTAACCCTGGTTCTTAGCCAGTGCGAGAACGGTGGTTGAATCGAGGCCTCCACTGAGGAGAACAATTGCCTTGCGCTTGGACACGTGAGCCTCCGCTCTTTCTGACGTTTGCACGCACCGCAATGATAGATCGAAACTGTCGCGTACAGTAGCATCGAATCACGCGCAGTTAGGTGGTGTTACGTGTTGGAGAAACTCACGATCGTCGTGACCTGCACCGACCGTAAGTCACTTGTAGTTCCCGAGCAGCGGATGCTCCGCTCGCTGCCTAACTCAGTCTCCAAAGCGTCCGTGTGGACCCAGCGAATCGAGTCCGCTGATACGGTCACCCTCCTGAGGAACCTCTACCAAGGCGACGCCTGGGCTCAACTTCCGCGCCTCGAGGACGCCTCGCGCGCCATCGGATTCGAGCCAACGACATACGTTGCGTCGGCTGGACTGGGGTTGCGCCCGGTTTCGACCCCAGGACCAGCCTACGGCGCAACATTCACTCCGAATTCGCCGGACTCCGTGCCAGGTTCCGCGATACAACAACGAGCGTGGTGGGACCACTTGAACAGATGGAACGGATCCGGGGGGAATCTTCCCGACGGCATTCCAACGCTCTTCGTCTTGTCTCGTCGCTATTCCGACGTGTTGGCGCCGCTCGTCGCGAAGACCGCCGTCGCCAGCCCGGTACTCGTCATCGGGGGGTCGGAGGCAATCGCACCCTCGCTGCGATTGCCAGCCGACGCCAAACTCCGTTCCGCACTAGGGGGCACACTCGGTGCGCTCAACATGCGTACGGCTGTCGCTTGGATGGAGAGACTAACCTCCACCGTCATCGATTCCACTCGCCATCGAGAGTTGTGGCACAACTGGGCGACGCGAGCCAGCCGACATGAGCGCCACGAGAGAATTCCGCTTGCGGACCACGAGGTCCTTGAAGCGGTCCGTCGGATCCGCACTCAGGAACCGACCGTAAGCAAGACTCGCGCGCTCCGGTCACTACGCGAGAACGGCTATGCGTGCGAGCAGAAGCGTTTCGGGCAACTGTTTGAAGCGTTCGAGGAGGAGCATCGTGGCACAAGAGTGGATTGAACGGCGGGCTCTTCGTGTGCTCCAGGGCGAGATCCCGCTTTACCTCTTCACGCTTGCGGCGGAAGAAGTGGATCAAGTCGCCGACGTGGCCAGGATCTCACGTGATCAGGCCGGCAAGCTCATTGGCTACCAACGGCCGGAGAAGCGCAAGCATGTGAAACAGATCCAGGACTACCTGGATAGTGAAGACGTGCTCTTCCCCAACGGGCTCATTCTTGCCCTGCCTAGGGAAGTCCGGTTCAAGTCCAGCCGAGGTCCCGGTGTAAGCGATGGCCTCGCGACGGCGGGCACATTGGAGATTCCTGTCGTCAACGGTGAGGGAGGGCCGCGGCCCGCTTGGATCGTGGACGGCCAGCAGCGCAGTCTCGCTCTCGCCCGGACCCGCAACCGGCGTCTCCCCGTTCCCGTCGCGGGCTTCGTTTCGGATGACCTGGAAGTGCAACGCGAGCAGTTCCTCAGGGTGAACACCGTGCAACCGCTGCCCGTTGGGCTGGTCACTGAACTGCTGCCCGAGATCGCGCGCGTGCCGTCAACGCGAATGTCGACGCGACAACTGCCGTCCGCCCTCGTTGACATGCTCAACTCCGACCCGGACTCCCCCTTCTTTGGGCTAATCCGACGCGCGTCGACGGCAACCGAAGCCCGCCCGAGTGCGATCGTGACTGACACCGGACTGGTCGAGGCGTTGCGCGAGTCTGTTGAGTCTCCATCAGGGGTGTTGTTCCCCTATAGGAACATCGCGGCCGGCACCACGGATACCGAAGGAATCCGACGAACTCTGCTGGTCTATTGGAACGCTGTTCGCGAGACGTTCCCGTCCGCGTGGGGCAAGAACCCGACGGAGTCACGTCTCATGGGTGGCGTCGGCATTCGTGCGATGGGACGCCTGATGGAACGCGTCATGGCGCACGTGGATGTCGACTCTGCGGATGCCGCCGCGCAAGCGCGCCTCGAAGTCGGCCGCATTGCCTCTCAATGCCACTGGACAAGCGGCACCTGGACCGATCTGGGGCTCCCGTGGAATGAGCTGCAGAACACTCCTCGGCACATCAGTGCGCTCTCCAACTTCCTCGCTCGCGCCTATCTTGCAGAGAGAGCGGCCGCGCGTTGAAGTTCTACTTCCCTGACAGCCAGGACCTCGTGAGTCCGACGTATGACTTCGAGCATGATGAATACCCGCCGACGCGCGTTCGGCAGCGTGACGATCGCTACGCTCATGAAGTTCTGGACTCTTCTCCGTACCACGGCTTCCTCGTCAGCAAGGCGATCGTCGATGGTAGCGTGTCAGGCTCTGGGAAGTACACCTCGTCGCAGAGAGCCCGTCTCTACCGCATGGGTGCCAGACGCTTCTTCCGCCTCCCGGATGAGATCGCGACTCTCGGCGACAACGGCGCGTTCAATTACGTGGCCGAGGAGGTGCCGCCGGTTACTGTCGATGACACTCTCGATTTCTACGAAGAGTGCGGGTTCGACGCGGGAGTCAGTGTCGACCACATCATCTTCGGGTACGACGGCACGGCCGGACTGGACAACGCGGACCCCGCGTGGATCCGACGCCGAGAACTAACGCTGGAACTCGCCGCTGACTTCCGTCGGCGAGTCGAGGAACGAGGCTCGCGGATCGAACCTGTCGGCGCCGCGCAGGGCTGGAGTCCCGCGAGCTACGCCGACAGCGTCGCGCGACTCCAGGAGTTTGGTTACACCCGCGTCGCGCTCGGAGGCATGGTTCCGCTGAGGACTAAAGACGTGCTCTCATGCCTTCATGAGATCGACAAGGTGCGGCACCCGTCGACCGAGCTGCATTTGCTCGGCCTGACCCGTGTAGATGCGATGGACGAGTTCTCCCAACTCGGCGTGACGAGCTTCGACAGCACCTCGCCCTTTCGGCAAGCGTTCATGGACGACCGGAACAATTTCCACACACCGAACGGTGCTTACGTTGCGTTACGCGTGCCGCAGGTCGATGGCAACCCGACTCTTCGCCGAGCGATCCTCGCAGGCACAGTCTCCCAGCAGGATGCCATCGCAGCGGAACGCCGAACGCTGCGAGCGCTGCGGGCGCTCGACGGCTCCCGTGTCGGAATCGACGACGCGCTTGATGCACTCGGGCACTACGAAACGGTCATGGGCGCAAAGAAGAGCTACCTCCCGGCGTACGAGCAAACTCTCGTCGCCGCACCGTGGGCCGACTGCCGGTGCAGCCTGTGCCGTGAGCACGGTGTCGAGATCGCAATCTTCCGAGGCACCGAGCGGAACAAGCGCCGCGGCTTCCACAACTTGACAGTTCTCGCCAGCAAGGTATCTGCCCTCACCGACCGGAGTTCTTCGCCCACTTATGTCTAAGCTACCAATCGTTCTCCCTGCGATCCGGATTCGTCAGGGCAATCAGTTCATCTTCGCGTTCGGCATCGACGGAAAGCGCGTACACGAGTTTGCCGCGGTAAGCCGCGTGCACCGCACCGATCAGACGCTGGCGGGGTATCAGCGACCCGAAGTGCTGTCGCACATTCGCGCGATTCGTCGCTACCTTGAGTCGGATGCGGCGCTCCTCCCCAACGCGATCGTGCTCGCATTCGACGACCGGGTCGAATTCAAGCCGTTAGATGCCGGGGCATCCGCGGCCGCGTACTCAACCGTTGGTCACTTGGTCATTCCGGTCGATCCGGAGTTGGCCGACGATGAAAAGCCCGCATGGCTGGTAGACGGCCAGCAGCGTAGCGCGGCAATTCGCGACGCTGACGTTGATGAGTTTCCCGTGGCAGCTGTCGGTTTCATCGCACGGGATGAAGCCGAGCAACGATCGCAGTTCATCCTCGTGAACAACACGAAGCCACTTCCGAAGGGTTTGATTCACGAACTCCTTCCGACGACCTCGGCGGAACTACCCGCCGCGTACGCGCGTCGCCGACTCCCGGCAACCGTCTTAAACCTCCTGAACTTCGGAACTGATGGAGGCGAAGGCCCGTTCACCGGACGGATCAGCACTCCCACCATGGCAAACGGGTTTATCCGCGACAACAGCGTGCTCAAGATGATCGAGAACAGCCTGTACGAGGGGGCGCTCTATCAGTACCGCGATCCCGAGGATGGCACCGGCGACATCCCGTCGATCCTGACGCACCTCAACTATTTCTGGGGTGCAGTTGAGCGAGTGTTCCCGCTGGAATGGCGCCTACCCCCAACAAAGTCGCGCCTCACCCACGGTGCCGGAATACAGTCTCTCGGGTACGTCATGGATTCGCTCACGGAAGGCGTCCCCGCCGCGGAGCTTCCCGGCATCGGAATTGAGGACGTTCTACTCGAACTGCGCGATCACTGCGCTTGGACGGAGGGGAACTGGAACTTCGGTGACGACCAGGTTCGCCGTTGGAACGGCATCCAGAACACGCCAAACGACGTCCGCCTGCTGACGAGTCATCTACTGCGGGTGGTACGAACCTCCGGGGCCCTGGCTACGCAACGCTGAGCCCAAGTCTTTTCCGAGGTCACCCGGTCAACTCTGCGATTCCGGCGGTCACCGCTCTCAGCATCGAGGCCGACCCAGCACCGTCTGGATAGGAGATCAGGGCCACACCGGCGTTGTCGGCGATGCATCCGGTGGCGGCGTGGGCGGCCCTCCGCGTCGCAACAACGATGAGATCCGAATTTCTCGCATGCTGCTTGAGCATCGGACTCCCGTCCTTGTCCGAGGATGTACGAACGATCGTTCCGGGCCACGACTGTTCGATCGCCTTCTGCACACGCGCAAGCGTTCCCCGATCCAAGCTGTACAGCAGGATGCGCGGAGTGATCGCCGGGACGGCTTCCGGAAGGGCGCCCTCCTGCTGTGGGGGAACCGACCAATCGAAGTCCAGGCCAACGTCAGACGTCACTAGCCCAGCGAGGCCACGTAACGTGTCGTGCAATCGGCGCTTCTGTTGGTTCAGTGGCGAGAGCAAGGTCGCGACGAAATCTGAACGTGCTGCTGCGTCGACAGCTGGTCCCAGTGCAACGGTGTCTGCAATGTCAAGCGCTCGCGATGCCGTCGTGATCGCCACCCACTGATCCGACGAGGCACGAACATCACCGAGGACTTCTCGATACTTCGCGCCGCTGGGGGCGCCCCGGAGAAAGACGTCAAGCAGGGCGCAGATCACGCCGAGGTCGGCGGGGGCGAATCGCTCAGCGAGCAGGTATCTGCGTAGGAATGCTTCCGCGCTCCTCGGTGCAGGCCGTTCGATGTCATCCGTTTCAAGGAAGCAGGCGATGCCTGACAACAGATCATCGGTCGCCAGCCAGTCAAGGTCATCGATCGCGTCGGCAAGTTCCGCATCGACGGTCGAGACCGCTGTCCACGACCCGACCATGTCGAAGTCGATCTGCTCAGGGTTGCCGCGTCCGATTGCTCGGACCCAATCGATCCAAGATTCGACCGTGTGCGGGTCTGCGGCGTCGGCATGAGCATCTTCGACCACTGAAGCCACGAGACCGCTATCGACTGCGTCATGCTCTGGCTCAACTGCAGGTGGTTGGTCGTCCTCCTCAAACTGAGCGAGAACGCGACGGACGGCCGTGTCAATCAATTCATTGGGCGCGAACGCGTTTCTGAGTTCGGCGTCGTCTCGAGCGAGCGAGACCAATCCGCCGAGAGTCGCCGCATCGGGGTCTGCCGATCGCGCGAGCCGCCCGTCGACGAGCATGGCAATGTCGGGCTTTGCCAGGCGGACGCTTTCGATGGCCCCATCGATGTCGTTCGGGGCGATTGGTCTTGCCAGGTGAACCCGCGCCCACGCGCCGAGGATGCCCTCACGCACAAGCTGCGGCGGTTCTGCGTACACGAGGGTCGGCAGCGAGCCAAGCGCGAGGAGTTCAGCATCTCTGCCCAACCGTGCCATGCGGCGAATCTGAAGGAACGCCACGTTCTCGTGGGAAATACCCCCCAGAGTCTCGATTTCATCGAGGATCTGAGCCGAGGTCTCTGCTGCACCGCTGGCGAGTGCCAAATCGAACTCCCGAAGCATCCGACCAATCGGCCTCGAAGGGGTTGGGTTTCGAAGCGGCACGTCATTGAGCGATCGGACGAGTCGCGCGAGCGCGGTGTAGGTCGGGCCGGCGGTCCGAGGCTCCGGGCTCAGGATGAAGGTCGTTCCTTGCCCAACGAGATCGAGCACTGCGGCTTCGACTGAATCCTGCTGGTTCAGGCGTGCAACGCGTCCATCGAACGGTGTCCAGTGGGTGGCCGTGGCGGCATCAATCAACGCTCTGACTCGACCAGCGTGTGCGGTGTCCCAGCAAATGACGTAGTAGCGCGCGGCTGACCAGGAGGCTTCTCGCCTCGGAAGAATGAGCGGGCACTCGCCTCGCTTTGTAAGCGCTGTGAGGAACGGCTTCAGATTCGCCGCGACATTGCCGCTTGGGTCTTGGCCCGGCCAAGTGACATTCGGCTCGGAGAAGAAGCGAGTGATGAACTCATCGTCGGGGAACGAGTTCATGCCGATCCGCCAATCCAACGAGTGCGCAGTTCAAGCCGTTGCCTAGCAGCCTCGGCCTGATCTACCTCGAACTCGAGACTCTCCTCGTTCCGCTGAACGCCATACCAGGTGAAGTTCATCGAACCCTTCAATACCCACGACCAGCCGACAATCATCTTTTCGTGCAGGTCAGCGCTCGAGTAGATGTGCAGCGAGTCTGCGCCACTCGCCCGCTGCAGACGATCAACGAACAGTTGGTTGTGATCTTCTTCTCGAAGTGCAACATGCAACTGTGTTCCGCGCCTGGTGAGCGCGCCCAACGCCTCACTGAGGGTCATCTGTGAACGAGGCTCGTTCCCCATCACCGAATCAAACTGCCGATCCGCGTTGTCCACCACGGGGATATCAGTCACCCACCCGGAGACTAGCCACAGTTCCTCGCTTGGCCAGCAGAGTTCGGAGACGATCGCGGCCGTGAGCACGTCGCTGATCGCGAGGCCATTTCGTGGTCGTGTCCGAACCATTCTTCTTCCGCTCACTGCCACTCCTCCGCAAGCGACAGTTCGGCGAGTACGACGCCGTGGCGTTGTCGGAGCGCAATCACCCGTGCATAGGTTCTCAGGCCGTTCCGTTCGACCGGCGTGACCACCGCCTCCCGAACAGCGGAGGCGAGATTCTTCCGCGACGCATAGGGCGAGATGAGCACTGCTCGGCCGCCGTTCTCGATCGCGCCCGAGTACTCGGCGACCCAACCCGACGTCGTCACGTCGATTACCGGTGCGTCCTGGCGTAGGACGTGCTCGAGGATTCGCCGCTCCACGGCGACGTTAGACCGGTACGGATGCCAATGCTCGAGGCGTTGGTTACGCGCCTGAGGCCCCCGTAACCACAGAAGCGAGAAAGCGGCGTCCGTACTGAGAGGACCCAGGTCGAATCCGAGATGGCCTCGCGACGCGTGATAATTGAGAGTTCGCGCGTCGATCTCGATACCGAGTCTGTGTTCCTGGAAAACCCACGCTTCCGCGAGGTTCGCCACGATTTGATCAATCGCAGGTGACGACCCCGGCCGCAGCATCCGCGTCGCCAGCGTCGACACCAGGAGGTGAGATGGGGGCCCTTCGGACTCCGTCCACGACGCGAGGAGCTCGCGAAGCGCAGCGTCCATCGCGTCGATTCCGTCAGCTGCGCGGAACGCATAGACTCCCTCGACAATCGCACTGCCCGGAGAGACCAAGTCAGCCGCGATGGACAGCATCGCGTCGTCGACGTCTTCGGCTTCGCTCGACGCGGTCGCTCGAGTGACCGCATCCCAGAAACGGCGCGGGTCCCGCGCATAGTCCCGATGTAGCTTCTCGAGCAGCCCCAGCCCGCCGATGGACGTCTCCGACACGAGGATCCGGAACGACCTGTCGGCCGCCGAGAACTCCACGTCCACGGCGAGGTCGCCGTCCTGTGCGTCGGCAAGTGCCTCCTCTGCCGCAGTGAGGATTGCATTCGCGACCGTGTCGAGGAACACCCGATCAAGCAGGCCCGAGGTCGAGCTCATTGCGTCCGCCGCCACGAGCAACTGCGCGTGCTCTTCGATTACGGATTGGACGTGTCGACTGGCCGCGAGAGCTGTCAACGCCGTCAGCGTGCGGGTCTGACTCTGTTGGCCGGAGTCATCTGCTCTGTACGCGACCGCGAGGAACTGTTGAAGGTCGGCTGCCCATCTGCCCTGTATGAGCCTGCCGGGCACTTGCGCAACATCCTCAGTTGCGAGACCCGCCTCCACGAACGCGTGGAGGTACGCCTCCGTGAGCCACTGTCGTTGGAAAGTGTTGGCCACATCGTCGAGTCGCTCATCCTCCAGCACAAGACGCCGGAACAGCAGCGTCCGGCCAACGGGTGACTCCGGAAAGTCACCGAGGTATTCGCGAGGATCGACAGGCAGGACACCATCGACCACCATGGCATCGACGTCCAGTTCGAACCCAAGAGCCGCGGCCGCGCCCTCGTGCTCGTACCGCACGTGTAAGGGCAGCGTCGAGCCATCCCGATTGGTCAATTCGCCGTCCGACCCGATTGCCATTCGACGCACCTTGAGTGGTCCACCGCCGACATGGAGGGCGAACGAGCAGTCGGTGATGAGACTCGACCAGTCTGATGGGGTCGGCAGGTCCGCGTGACGGAGCGCAGCGTCTGGAACCTGGAACGCCGAACGCCAAAGCGGCTGCGCATTCGAGGTGTCAGCAACCGTCCTTGGTGGAGCGACAAGCTTCAGCGCCAGCGGACGAACGACGGTGTAGGTCTCACCGCTTGAGGTCGACCATTGGCCAAGCGCGTGACCCTTGGAGACGACATCAGTAAGTGGGAGACCCAAACCGGCATCCGAGATCGGAAGCCAGGTACTCAGCGACGCGTGCGCCTGCCCGTATCGTCGGCTCACTCTACCGGGAACTGCCTCACGCAGCGCTTGAGAGATCGGCATCGTCGGCTCTTCGTCACCAAAGTTCGTTGGCAGTTCGAAGGCGACATCCGGTGTATTGAGGGCTCCGAATAGCGTGGCCGTCATGAACTCCGGAAGCGGAGTCCATGGGATCGCGCCGGCATCTGTCTGTCCCGACATCGGCGTCCAGTTGGACTCAAGTCGGCGAAGCGCCGTCGGGACGACCGAGAGCATCAGCGAACGAGGCTCTTCCCAGAGTGCCGCGCTCGCTTCGTCGGCTGTCACCCTGAGTGCGCGACGGAGGTGCTCGGCCACTTCCTCCTGTAGCGAGGCGTCGTCGACGAGGGCCGCCAATAGCGCCCGCACCTCGTCGGTCTTCGCCCACCGTGAGTCGTTGGGGGGCGTCAGTACCGTCCTCGCGTCGGCGCCAGTCTTACGGGCCACCCAGTCAACCAAAGCGTGAGTCGCCTGCATCTTGATGACGAATCGGTTGTTGATCGGGAGTGATCGAGCGTCGATCTCCGGATCGAGCAACTTTTCATACGTTTGATAGGCGATTCTGTCTCGGCCGTAGTCCGACAAGACGACGACGGTCAGGGGACGCATGGCGAGTCGGCGTCCCGCCCGCCCGCGACGCTGCAGGAACGACGCGAGGTCTCGCGGGGCCTTGTGCTGGATGACGGCGCCCACGCGCGGGTCGTTGAACCCGACTTCCAGGGATGAAGTCGCGACAACCACGTCGGCGCCAGCATCGACCCCGGTGTCCTGGGAGGTAGTCCTTGCGACATTAAGTCCCCGCTCCAGACGTTGCAGGTGCGCCGCCATATCCCAGGATTGCCCATCTACGTACCGCTGACCCGCCTGCGGCTCGCGGGGGCTCCTGAGATTGGCGAGGACCGAGCCTCTTGCTCGGCCTCGCGGAGAATGCCCCTCCGCGTCGCGAAGGTTGTCGTACAGGCGGTTGATCGAATCCAGGTCGTCTGTGAACGCGAACGTCACGGAGCCATACGTACCGGGCGTGGGGTCGAGCATTCGCTCGACGAGCATGATCGTCTGGATCGAGGTCGACAGGAGCGCGGTGCCGGAAACGGGATCCCCACGGAGGACGATTCCGTACTCGCGACTGACCGCATCGAGTTCCTGAGGTGCCGGCGCAATGACCTCGACGTCGCTGCGATCGGCTCCTGTCAGATTCGAGAAGAAATCACCGGCATCGCGCAGCGTCGCCGAAAGTCCGACGAAGAGCGGACTCCCGGCGCCCCATTGCCGGTTTGCGTGCCGCCACCGACGAAGCATGAGTCCGACCTGTGCTCCGTGCACGCCGGAATACGTGTGGGCTTCATCGAGGAGAACCATCCGCGTGCCAGTCGGCCCTCTCCACCCCAGCACTTTTCCCAGCCCAGAGTTGGTGGACTGCTTGCTGAGCATCTCGGTCGAACTGAAAAGAATGTCTGGCGGGTCCCGCCTGATCGACTCTCGTGTGATGGCGAGCGTCCCGTGGGGTGTTGTGGTCCCGCATGCGTCACACTTCAGCTGTTCATTGCCCGCTCGTCGGTCGGTATCGAGCCACACCAACCGCCCTAAGCACCCATCAGTCAGGCACGGGAAGTACGGGGCGGCCCAGCCTGCAGCCTGCCGCTTCCACCCCGCTCGTCCGTGGCCCCCGTCAAAATCGCGCTCACTCGGCGTGCTGCCGTACAGGAGACCAATACGCACCAGGCGCGTTCCTGTTCCGTTCAGGCCACCAACGCGCCGCGCCATAAGCAATGCCTCGCGTGCCTGATCACGAAGCAGTTCGTTTCGGGGGTAGAGCGCGAGCGTGTGTGGGCCTGCCCGTTTCATATCCGCGGTAGCTGCAATGTCAAGAAGGGCAGGAATGTAGAAGGCGAGTGTCTTGCCAGAACCAGTGCCGGCGGTCACGATGCGTGCCGTCAGGCGAGGCGCCCCGAGACCCTCGAGGATGGACGCAGTCGCATTCACCTGGAACTTGGCTAGCTTGACGTCACCGATGATGCGCTCGAGAACGCCCGCGCCGCCAGCGGACCAACCGGGAATGCCGGCCAGCGATGCGAGGGCTTCATCGGCAGAAATCTCGCGCCGCGGGTAGCGACGTGGCGCAACGCGGACTCGATAGTCGGCAACGAGTGTGCTCGATTGGCGCCACCATCCAGGAGTGGAACTATCGCTTGGCTGCCACAGTTGCCGTAGCGTCCGAAGCAATCTAAGTGTCTCGGCGAGGCGGGTCCGGTACTTTGGCGTGGGGTCAGGGACGCGGTGGAGGAGGCCTGCGTCGAGCAGGTGCTCAAGGTACTCACCTACCGAATGGAGCGCGACACCAGGCTGGGACGCATCGACGTCGAGTTGAGCATCGATAGCGTCCTCGACATCCCGTTTGCTCAGGAATCCATCGACAATGCCCCATGAAAGAAGCGGTAGCTCGCGGTCTTCCAGTCGGCTGAGGATGTCCGGAACGCCCGCCCACCGATCGACGCTCATGACAGCGACAGGTACAACTGATTGCGCAGGGTCTCATCCGTCCTCAGCAGTTCGAGTTCTTCCTCACTGAGATCGGACAGACGGATCCGGCCTTGAACGAATCGGGACAGGATCGCGTCGACGCCTGCACTCTCGACTTCTTCAAGATCTTCCTTGACCCGTTGCAAGACTGCCTGAAACTCGGTCATTGCACCCAAGGTCGGGGCCTTGCTTGCAAGTTTCTCCAAGTTCGTTACCCGGGACTCGGTGGTGCGGCGATCAAACCCGAGTCTTGGGATTAGCGCGACAGGCAGGCTGGAGACCTGGGCCTGTGCCCAGGCGGTCCAGGCCTGCGTGTCCGTCATTGTCAGCGCGCCACTCGTTCTCTCCACCCTGGCAACTCTCACGTTGATGTACTGCCATGTTGGGCGTCCGATCCGGGAGACCTGGTCACGTATCTCCCGAGGCGCCGTCATCAGATCGGGCAGGTCCTCCACCGGGACGCCAATGCTTCCAAGACGCCGGTGGACATCGAGACCCTGCTTCAGTTTCCCAAGTTCAATGCTCAATTTCTCGAGTTGCGTTTGTAGTCGCCGCTGTTCCTGCGAATCCGTCTCAGACTCCCGCTTTGCCCGGGCGAGCGCTGCCAACCGCCGCGCATTCTCCGCGAGAGTCATGGCTGTCGAGTGGTCACTCATTCGAGTCCCCTCCTACGATCTCGAGCCATTCGGCGATGACCGCCTGGAGCAACTCGTCCACGTCGGCGGTCATGCCGCCGCCACTTTCCGCCTGCGCAATCCCAGCCGTAATCCACCGCGCACTGTAGTCGAGGTAGTCCGCGATTGCCTGGAGGTCGGCCCCTGCTGTGGCTCCGACGACCCGGTCCAGTTCAACGCCTGTCGTGGTCGGTGCAGCGGCCAACAACTTCTCAACGTCAGTAATGGACTTGGCGTCCAATGCCCGCGCCGCCGCGTTACGCGCCGCGAGGCCGTGAAGATCGGAGACGAGGACGAGACCCTCTGATTGACCATCCCGGACTGCCGATTCGATGGCATCGACGGTGTCGGGAAGGGACCCACCAGGTATGTGAACTCTCACTCGATCGATCAGGCCCTGCCAGTGCGCCAATTGTCGACTCGAAAGCCGCGTGAGACCTTTGAGTTTCCGATCGGCGTCTCGACACCATTCCGGCACCTCGAACTCAGATTCGCCGGTCGCCGTCTCCCAGGCCACTCTCGCTATCGTGGCAAAGCGCGTGAAGTCAACAGCGTGGACTGCTCCGCTGCCTTGCGCCACCCCCACGCCGCTCAAAAGTCGATCGACGACCTGGCCTCTAACTGCGACGTATTCCTGATACGCCCGTGTCCATTCTGCGGCGCGCGAATCGCTGTCTGTTCGTGCGCTCGTGTCCCGCCACAGAGTCGCAGCGACTATGTCAAGATCGGAAGGCCTTCGCGGAACAACCCCGCAAGCGATTGCCCCGCGAATGAGAGAGGCCGTCGCACCGACGAGTTCGGCGTTGGAGACTTGAAGTTCAGCAAGAATCCGCTCCTTTGCTACCCCAATGACGGGTGACACGATTCCATCGACACGGGGCAAAGCGTCGCTCGCCCGTTCGGGGAAACCAGCCATCAGGAGCACGAGGCCCTTGAAGGTGACGGCCATGCGAGCAGATCTCGCTAGGCGAAGGAGTGGTTCAACTCCAAGCGCGAGGTTCTCCGTTGCCCCTTCGATGGACACACTCCGCGCGTTGTTCGGCACCGCCCTGTTGATCGTTGCCGCATCGGGGTCCCTAATCACAACATCGAACCAGTCGATCCGCGCGAGCAGGAACTCTCGGAACACCGACCGGATATCGGCCGCGATGCTCTGGGGCAGCACCCTGCCCTGCGACCAGGCGTCGATTGCATCCAGTTGGCCCTGAACGGATCGTGGGATTCCATCCGTCGATCTCGTTCCGCGTTCTCCTACGTCTGGATCGGCGGTCGGAATCGAGTCGCGGTCGTAGATCAGGGCAGACACGGCGGGGTGCGAGAACGCGGCAAGAACCTCATCCGAGACCGGTACCCTCCCAACCGACCCCCAGAAGGTTACGAGCGCCTCAAGTCGCCCCGCGTCTTCGTCGGCGAGTGTTCCCTCGATCTGCTCGCGAATGTGAACTGGCAGGCGAGGAAGGCCCATCTCCGCTGACTCTTCGGCGAGGAAGTTGGCCGGCGGGAAGGCTCCGCTCCTAATCGTGGATACGTTGTCGTTGAGCACGTTTCGAACCGCCCGTGAGAGAACCTTGCGCGGATTGAAGTAGGTCCGATCGAGTTCGGCATCCTTCTCTGCACAGGCTCGGATCGCACGCAGCAGGGCAACCCTGTTATACGGGTAGAGGCCGTACTCCTGTCGCGATGCGCCGAATGTCGCGTGGCACGCAACTTGGAACCGGCACGATGCGCAGGCGTTCGGCACGCTCGGCGCTTCACTCTCAAGCTTTTCCTTGCCAACCCTGGCCGCATTGAGGTACCGGCCAACAAAATCGATCAGGTCGTCCTCGTCTGTTGTTGCACCGTCCAGGTCGACGTCGACAGCGTATATGGGGGACGTCGCTTCAGAACGTCGCCGAAATGTCTCTGGCAGTGATTCGCGGTAATAGCCCGGCGTAACCGCCATGAGTGTTCGAACAGTCGCATAGCGCTCGACACCCTGAATGACACCGACTTCGACCACCGCATCCAGCAGGTCGCGCCGGACACCCTGGATAAGAGCAACATCCTCGATGAGCAGAACGATCTCGTCTCCGACCAACTTCTCCCGGATCTTCTTGAAAGCCCTTCCAATGTCGCCAACGGCGAGGCTCGCGGCTTTCATCACCGCGACATCGAGATTGTCGTTGATTAAGCGCACGGCTTCGGCCTGCATCGCAGGCCTCGCCAGGAGCTGTCGGAACAGCCTCTGGGTGGCAGCCGCGGCCTCCTTCACGTCCTCATAGTCCCCAATGTCGAGCGGTAATTCCTCCGGGGTGAACTCGAGTGGGATGTCCCCCTCGTCGGCATCACGACCTCGCAACGCATGCTCGGCGCGCCGACGAAAGAATGACCCCACCCGGAGCAGATGCTTCTCGAATAGGGGATCGGTGAAAAACAGTCGGAGGCCGTTCTCGCCGACCAATGCCTTGCCGAAAGTGCTGTCCGCCTCCGCGGTGCGCAACACCTCTGCAAGTTCGGAGAGAAGCTTGTGCTCCATCTCGTCGAGGGTCATGCCGCTTCCTAGAGTGGATACCTTCCGTCGGATTTCCTCGAACTCGGGATCTTTCTGCTTCACGAGGAGGGCTTCAACCACGTCCTTCAGACTCGTCTCGGTCTTCTGGAGGTAGACGACGTGCCGCCGCGGCTCACGAGGGACCTTCGCGTTTATCCATCGGACAAGATGCGACTTACCTGCACCAGACTCTCCAACGACGGTCGCGACGAGCACGCCGTTATTCGGGGTTGATGTGAGAAACTCCTCGAGAACTTGCTGCTCGCTGATCAACTCAGACGCCAGATGACCCCCGCGACCGCCTCGACGCGTTATTCGTAGAGGCGCATGCGTTGCGAGCAGGACCTCGTTCGATGGAGTTGCAGCCTCCGTTGGGATCGTGGACGAGACGACGTCCGACGACCAGCAGACGTATTTGACCTGCGCACTCAACATGCTCATCCCTTGATCGTCACTGTCGAGATGTACCGACTGCGACCGTAATCCTGAGCGTCTGGCAGGGCCATGACACCCGACGGGTCCGACTGATACGCCATCGAGAGGACCCCTCGCTGCTCAGCGCTCGACAGCGCCAATCCGAGCACCCGTACTGCATGGTCGTCATTGTCGGTCAGTCCCTCATAGGTCGCACTTGGGTGGCCAGGGAGAACCGGAAGTTCAGCCCGCAGGAAGTCCAGCAGGCGCCCGATTGGGAGTTGTTCGTTCCGAGGTAAGGGGTCGCCGAAAGGTGCGCGAATAGCCTCCACGACCGCCTCGGTCGGATCCGGGACGATCTTCGACTTCTGATCGGAGGCCTTCGAGAGCGCGGTCAACGCAGGCTGGCTGAACCCGAGTGCCTGACTCCACCACCGAAAGGCGTTCCAGCGTGTGTCATTCGTGAAGAGGCCCTCAGGCATCTCGGTCTGTACAGACTCGTAATGAAGGGGCACAAGCGGTGATTGACGCATCAGCCAGACAAGGCCCGAGCGGAGATCAGGCGCTCCCGCGAAGTCCGCGCTCACGGTCGCGGGCGGAACCACCACGCGGTGGCGAAGCATGCGAAGGAAGGTAGTCGCGTCAGGTAGTCGATCTGCGGACAGCAATCCCGCATCGTCCTGCATTACGAGACCAAACTCGCGCAATCCTGTCAGCGCTCTTCGACCATGTGCCCCCTCTTGTGGTGTCCGTGGTCGAAGCGATTCCGGGACAACCTGCGACAAGACTTGGTCTTGAGTGAGCCCCGACGCATTCATGATCACCTGGTACGTGAGCCACATCGTCGGGGGCCAACAGAGCACGGGACTCGGATTCAGGACTTCCATGTCAGAGTTCCTTCAGTAGGGCGCGGGCCGAGATCGCGTCGTGTGTATCGCGTCGCGGCCAACCTGGACGATCGGGGTTAGGTGTGTCCTTAAGCCCCACGATGTACGTCACAAGGCCCAACCTATGGCGTTCAATGACATCGTCCGGAATTCTGGCTTCACTTAGGACGATAGCGACGGGCCCCGAGTAGGTATGTGCGAGCGGCGCAACCGAACTGGGGTCGTCGAGGATCACCGGGGTGTGCGCAGCCGCGCGTTGGAGTCGAACACCTGCCGATGGATTCAAGCCAGCGAACACGCACACTTCACGTTGCACCATTCGGAGCAGCAGCGGATGGAGGTCTTCATCGACCTCATGCCAAATGAACAACGATGGGCTACCGCCACGCCACCTAGCAAGCGGATCTCGTGGTGATCTCGGTTCCGGAACGCTCGGAACCGGCTCGGGCGGTGTCGGGGGCGCTGAAGATGGATTGCGACGGCACGATGGACAGCCCCGACATGACGGCTGAGTGACGAGTATGCCTCCGCTCACCGCCACCCGATAATGTCTTGCGATACTTCGGCCGACACAGTTCCGAGCCTTGGCAAGTTCCATGGACGACATGAGCGCGTGCCGCTGGGCTTCCCGCACCTCAGAGCGGACCCGGCCCATGGCGGTGATCCAGCCGCTCCGGCTCAGATATTCGCCATTCCTTAGTTCGAACTCGATATAGTCTTCGACCTCGTCGAAGAACTTGGCACGCGATGTCGCGAGTTCTTCGTCCGTCATGCTCGGCTTTGGGTTCCATTGAGGTACACGCAAGCCAATGATGCCCGCCTGGGACATCAGGGTAAGAGTTCGCACGTTCCATTGCTTGCTGCGCCCGAAGCCCTTATCCAGGTGCGCTGGAAGTGCGCTCTTGCGAACGCGGTAGCGCAGTTCGCTTAGGAGTTCGCCACGCTGGAGAAGTTCCTGCCATCGATTCCACCCCAACTCGTCACCGATCATCGTGATTTCACTCAATCGTTCAGCGGTCTGGCGATCTCCTGGACCAATCGAGAGATACGCGAGTGAAGGTCTGCCATCGCGTCCGGATCGCCCCACCTCCTGGTAATAGCGGTCGATGGTTTCCGGCAGGCAGGCGTGAAGGACGGTGCGCACGTTGGGCATGTCAAGCCCGAGTCCAAACGCGGACGTGCCCACAACAATGTCGTACGCCGTTGGTGTGCCGCCAACCCCGCGCCATTGTTCCATCACCGTTCGGCGTTGATCATCCGAGGATTTCCCAGTGACGGACCCCACCCGCCTGAAGCCAGCCTCTCGTAAGCGTGCTACCCAGGCATTTGCGTCGTCGACCTTGGTGACGTAAAGGATGAGCGGTCTCGGAAGGCAGCTAGCGGCTTTGAGCACCGCTGCCTGTCGAGCACCCTCATCGTCGTGCGAATCGATGAAGTAGGCCGGCTCCGCACGCAATTCGGACCCCCACACTACGTCCGCTTGGGTATCGCCGACTGAAAAGAGATCGATGAGTAAGTCGACCGGCCGTTGCGCAAGAGTTGCGCTGAGTAGGAGGATGGATGGTTTGCGTCCGTCGGGGGCGTTGATGTGGGCGTCGCGGATCAAGCCGGGCATCGTCTGAAATTCCGGTCGGAAGTCAGTCCCCCACTGATCGACAAGGTGAGCCTCGTCTATTACGATCTGCTGAAGGAGACCTGCTTGGGCGCAAGCGAGGACCGAGGGCGCGAGACCTGACACAAACGCCTCGGGAGATGTGTAGAGCAGCCTCTGGCTACCAGACCTCATCGCCTCGCGGAGTTGCGCCTTCGTGTCTGGGTCGAGCGATCCGACGTATGCGAATCTGCCCACCGGGCTGAGTTGGATGCCCCTGTCTTGTGCCATCTGGTGCGTTCGCCGCTCCATGTCGAGGGCGAGAACCACAGTCGGGACGACGATGACCGTTACGCCGCGGGTAGACAGGAGCACCTTGCTCCACGCCACGGCGGTCTTGCCCCGACCGGTGGGCAGCGCAATGACAACGGATCCTTCGTCATTGAGCACAGCCGCCCGAGCTGCCTGTCGCTGCGGCTCACCCCGATACGTGGGGTAGTGGTGTGCTTCCTTCCAAAACGGGTCAGCGTCGAGGAGATGAGGCTCCTCAGGATCCACGTCCCGATACACGGCTCGAACCTCGCTTCGAGCCTCGTCGCGCCCGGTATCTCCACCCTCCGGGGTAGCGGGAGGCTCCCAGTCCAAGGCTTGAATCGATAGTCGGCCATCCGATAGCCGAGCTGCCTGACACTCCAGGCCCTCCCACTCCTCAACGGTCGGCCAGAGTGGCGTGCTCGGGGTGACAAGCGACGGGTTGCCGCCGTAGGTCTCCCGTGCCGTGAGGAGGACCTGTCTGATCAGTGCAGCAACGTCCCGCCGCCCTGCCGCCTGTGTCGTCAGCCCGCTGAGTGCGTCCAGAAGACGCCGACACGCGTCAGAGATTACACGGCCGGATTCCACGCCAAGCTCCGGCCACCGGTCTAGTACGGCCTGCGCTGTCCAGATGTCATCCCTTGACATATGCCCCCCAGGGCTGCGCCGAGACCACTACGCACGTCACTCCGCTCAGCCGTACGATCGGATTTACGACCCCCGCCTCGAGCGCTCGACCGATCGCGATCTCAATCTCAAGCGCCGTCGGGTCGCTAACGAGTCCTGCAGCCTGAGACCGTGCCCGGCTCTGTGCCACCACCACTTCGGTCTCACGTCGAACCTCCATCGCGGCTCGCGCGGATGCCTCGGTGACGTCGGCCAGACCAACGACGTGGCGCCTGGCTGCCTCGTAAGAGGCGTTCGCAACAGGCGCGAGGTTCGCCTCACCGCCTAGGAGGAAGTGAAGCGCAGGAATCTTCTCGTAGTTCAGGTTTTGGTCCGGACCCTGCTCGAAGGGTCGATCCAGGTACGTGATGAAGCCAGGACTCGAGACGGGCGCTTGGGTGTTGACCGGGATCCACACACGCTGGCGTTGAGGCGGGAACGCCGCATCAGCGCGCCTGCGGGCGACGGGCTCGAGTGCGGGGTCGTCATCAAGCAATTGAAGGATGGGGTCGAAATCGGCCTCGATGAGGAAGTCGAACCCAAAGAAGATGAATGGGTCGTTTGGCCACCGTTGATCGAGCCTCCACATCGCGACAGCTTGTCCACGGTCGTCCAGTTCGAGGAGGCTCTCGACTCCATCAATGAACGGATTGCCCCGGCGGAATAGCCGCTTTCTCGGAGGGAGACCCCACCGGTCGAACGATCCCGTTCGCGCCGCATCCACCGACATTAGCCGGCCGAGCAGTCTCGGACTGAACAGGGGCTGCTCTATCGGGTCGCGACCGAAGGTTATTGTGCCGTCCTTGTCACGCGACGAAGTCAGTCGAAAGCCTTCAACCCCAGTGACCAAGCGAAGGTACGCATCCTCGAGAGTCCGCGGTTGCTCCTCATATCTCGCAATCGCTGCCGCCATGGATTCACCCTCTGACTTGGTGCCGAAACTCGACTCAAGTGCGTCAAGTTCGTTGATTCGGCTGCGCTCCTTCCGCAATTGATCGTGGATCGGCGCGATCCGATCGAGGAGCGCCTCCACGCCCTCCCGCGCACATCCAGCCCAAGCCTCGATGGCGATCTCGTCGGCGGCCTCCTGAAGCGCAGAAATAGAGTCGTCGAAAATCTCGAATCCGCTCACGAGAACTCGGAGCCAGGAGTCTGGGACTTCGCCTCGCTCTCCAGCAACCACAACGAATTGCTGAGCTGGACGGTGGCCGCCGTAGCGATCCACCCGACCAATTCGCTGCTCAAGGGCGTTTGGGCTCCATGGAAGTCGCGCATGGAAAACAAGCGACGCGTCCTGGAAGTTCTTCCCGATCTCACCGCTTTCATCGACGATCAATAACCCGCCGGACGTCCGCCATGCATTCGCTGCCGACTCGCGTTGTGTTTCGGACTGCTGTGACAGATGAGCGAAGGCATTCGTCGCGATGCCAGGGGCTGCGCGAACTGACCGGACGAGTTCTTCCGCGAGGGATCCCCGCCCGCAGAAGACGACCGCACGAGACGACGGGTTGACCCGACCGAGTGCACTAGCGAGGGCGGTGAGGCCGTCTGAACCGCTGTGGTTCTTGAGGCTCGCGAGGAGTCGTGCCTCGAACCCAAGTGGCGGCGCACTATCCAGCACCGCGCGTTCTACAGGGCCAAGCGCGTGAGCATCCGCCTCTCCACCGACCCGATACTCCAGGACGCCGACGAGGTCGTCCATAGGTCCACCAACTCGCGAAACCAACACTCCCAGCACCGGCCCGTAAAGCACCGGATCGATGTCTTCGTCAAGGATTGCGGCCGCGCAACCCGCCGCCCAGGACGCAACCGCCCGCGCACCTGCGGCATGCTCCTCGGACCCTTCGAGGCGGACGACTTTTGGTCGCGTCCGACCGGTGAACTCAAACGGCGTTAGCAGCCCATCGTCATCCGACTTCTGTCGGGCGACCTCTTGGCGGCGGTTGCGGATCACCCGATGGTGAAGACGGTAGGTCTCGGAAATGTGGGTGCGGACAGCCTCGACGGCCGCGCGGAGTTCCTCTTGGTCGATGAGGTCAGAACTCGTCCCGGCGGGCCCGAACACAGCCATCGCACGGGACATAGCCGCCTGGAGTAATTCGTCCCCCGGTATCAACGCCCGGATCTCCTCGAATTGGAGATCGAGGAATTCGGGGTTGTCTGGATCTGGGTCCGGATCCAAGCCAAAGACAGCGAAGGCCAGTTCTCGCCTTGCGGCGAGCAACTCCTCGAACTTCTCTCGGTCCTCCCAACGAAACAACTGAGGGTCTAGGAGGTGGAGCAGTGCGAGGTGAGTCGTGGCGCTGCGGGCGAACGGCGTCGCTGAGAGCATCAGAACACGTGGGGCGGCATGGACAACTTCAGCCAACTCGCGGTAGGGGGACGAGTTTGGATCGCTTGCCTGCGCTAGTAGGTGGGCCTCGTCCACCACGAGGAGGTCTACGTCCGTCAGGTCGCGCCAACGCGCTACCTCTTCATGACCCAGGATCTCGTATGGCGCTACTCCTCGTGCTAACGGAAAGTCGTCGAGGTAGAACTTGTCACTTAGTTCGGAGCGCCACTGAGCGATAAGGGCGTCCGGAACGATGACACCAACACGGCGGTCGGGTGCATCGATAAGCAGTTGGCGCATCACAAGTCCGGCCTGGATTGTCTTCCCCATGCCGACCTCGTCCGCCAGCAAATACCGCTGTACGGGGTCACGGATGATGCGAAGTGCGGCGCTGACTTGGTGTGCGTGAATCCGAACTCCGGCCGACATGATCCCAGAAGCGGATGCCGTCGCGGCACGTTCCTCAAGCAGAAGTCGCCTCACAGGTTCGCGGGCGTCCCGAAAGCGTGGCGTCTCATTTGCTCCGCTGAGCAGAACCTGCAGCGGATCACGTGGCGCCTTGTCCCATCGCGTGTAAAGGTCCCCTTCGTCGATCTCCACGCGCCCGCGTACGTTTGGAACTTTGACGTAGTAGAACCCGTCTTTCGCGCCGATCACTCGGCCCGCCCTCCAGTGCCCTGTTCCCAACCGAAAAAAGACCCGCGTCTCTTCCTCAAGTTGAACCCAGCGAACCTCTGATACGCGCTTCCAGACAGATTCGGCGCATGGCTCCGCCGCCGACTCGAAGAAATCGACTCTCACTTCCGTGCCCCGCGTCTCGCCGATCCGCCCAATCCCAGGTGCGCCGCTGAAGGTCACGAAATTGCCAACCTTCACCGAGTCTTCCTCCCTACTACGGGTCGACCTCTCGCCGGCATTCCGCACTACTGCCGAGCCGGCGTTCAATTCCCTGAGGCGCTGTCTGCTCGGCGAATTCCCTTAGGTTAGCGAGTTCACGGCTGCGGGGTTCCTACTCGGATGCCCCGCCCCCCGTTTTGGGGTCGAATGACGTGCCTCGACTGGAGACGGGGGCGGTCGTCCGTTACTGCGGTGCTTACGGGCCGACACTCCGAATCTCCGCGATCATTCGCAAGTTCCTGCCGCCGGTCAGGAGGTTACCGATGCCGGCCGTGCCGCAGCATGCGGTCCCTCGCCCGGCGATGGCACGCGGCCCCGGCCCGGCCCGCGCTGCCCGAGCCCGTTGCGTCGGCGGGCGTCGACATCACGACGCGCTAGGTCCAGCGATTCGCTCGCGAGGGACGCAACACGGCGGGCCATCGCGATCGGTTGCTCCCGGCAATCCTGGGCGATCACCCCGGTCATCGCCGCGGGACTGCCGAGGGAGTGGGCGAGGTCGACGCGGGCGCGCTCGGACTCGGCCAGCCGCGTCAGGGCCTCGACGCCGATGTGGCCCGGGTGGGCGGCGATGGCATCGCGCGCGACATCGAACTGCCGGTCGGCGTCCCTGATCGCGTGATGCACGTGGTGTACCAGCGGAATCAGATCCGTCGGGCGCTCGCGGGCAGCGGAGATCGTGGCTTCCAGCGCTGCGCGTGCCTTTCGCGATCGGCTCAGGTGGGCGAACGGGTTGGTGTTGACGCCGGCCGGCGGGAGGGCGGCGAGGGCCGCTTGCAGCTCGCCGCTCGTATCCGCGACGCGGCGGGAGCGGGGCTCCTCGAGCGCGGCGGCGAGGTCACGACGGGACTCCTCGACGAGCGCAGCGAGCGTGGACTCAGGCCGCAGCGCCTCGACCTCGAAGGTCTCCACCGCATCGAAGGAGGGTCGCCGCTCGGCGCACCGATTCGACGGATGCTTCGATCGCGACGCTCGCCGGCTCGCGATAGCCGGCTACGTGACGGCGCTCGGCCACGCCGACGCTGTGCTCGGCGATTCCGAGCAACTGATTGGCCTCCCAACATTGCCTGACACGTCAGGGAGCGCCTCCGGGTCGTAGCGGGTGGCGAGGTGGGGGATGGTCGCGTAGGCATGCGGCACACGGGAGCCGAGCGCCGCGGCATCCGCTCGCACGCCGGCGATGACCTCCGGCGCACGCCTTGCACGCCGCATCCGCTCGACCAGCGCACTGGTCTGCGCATTGAGCTCCTCCAGAATCAGGTCGCACAGCTCCGCGACGCGGGCCGGAACCTCGTCGGCACTGCCGGGGAAACGCGCCGTGATTGAGCCGGTCCATGCGGAACGCGTCACTCAGATGCCTGCGGGCCGCGGCGAGGGTCTCGCTCAGTTGCCTGCTCGCGGCATCCCGCAGTTCCGCCTCGGCGAAGCCGAGCTCGTCGGCCGCGACCAACGCGCGTCCAGCCCGCTTCGTGAGTTCGGCGTCATGGACTTCGAGCTGCTGCGCAGGGCGACTACGCCCGATCCGGAACGCGACCATGGTCAATCCAGATGGGTCGGGCGGCCATGCTCGACACCGTCGCCAACAGGACCGGCCAGTAGTTGATCTAGTGGGAACTTCTCGACGGTATGAGACGGCGCGTTGTGGAATGCTGCCAAACCGGCGAGCGGCCCGATGACGCGCATCGTGGAACCCGCAGACATCATGACCCGCCCACGAAAGCGCAGTTACGCTGCGGGCATGAGCGCATTCCGACCCCCGACAGCCGATATCGCCTTCATCCTCGAGCACGTGGTGGACTACGACGCAGTCGCGCTGCTCCCGGGGTATGAGCACGCTGACCTCGAGACGGTCTCCGAGATCCTCGACGAGGCCGGCAACTTCATGGCCGAGGTCGTGGCACCCACCAACCGTGCCGGCGACCTCGAGGGAGCGCGGCTGAACCCCGACGGCACCGTCAGCACGGCGACCGGGTTCAAGGA
>NZ_WJSP02000130.1 GCF_009720255.1 Agromyces humi
CACCGCGACCAGCCGGGCGTCGTGGTCGGTGCCCGGCGCAACTCGCCGCTCGTCATCGGGCTCGGCGACGGGGAGAACTTCCTCGGGTCGGACGTCGCCGCGTTCGTCGAGTTCACGAAGCGCACGGCGCCCGCGGTGCGGGGCGCGTGCGAGCGGTAGTGCTCGAGCGCGCATGAGATCGCGTTGGCCTGGTTGAGCTGCATCGCCCAGTGCCAGGTCTCCATGTCCGCGGGCACGCGGTGGTGCCGCACGAGCCCGTCGGTGAGCTTCACGTTGCCGTCGATCGCCTTCTGGTGCACGATCATGCCCGGCGACTCGGGGGTGAGCGGGTCGTCGCTGATCGCGCGGGTGAGCGTCGACCACGCGGGCGGGCCCTGCCACCCGAACTCCGCCACGAATCGCGGTGCGGTATCGCGATAATGCGGCCAGTCCTTCTGGTTCCAGAGATCCCAGACGTGCATGGTGCCGTGCCGCTCGTCGTTCGGATGCTCCCCGCCGGGGCTGAACGGGCTGCCGGGTGCGTACGGCACGTGCGGCGCGAGCTCATCGATGAGGCCGGGGAACAGCTCGTGGTAGTAGTAGGCGCCCCAGCTCTTCCCGTCGAGCCGGAGCTTCCAGCCCCAGTCCTCGTACCCCCACAGGTTCTCGTTGTTGCCGGTGAGCAGGCACAGCGACGCGTGGTGCGCGAGGCGCACGATCTGCTCGCGGGCCTCGGCGGCGACCTCCGAGCGCAGCGGCTCCTCCTCCGCATACGCGGAGCAGGCGAAGAGGAAGTCCTGCCAGGTGAGCAGGCCGAGCTCGTCGCACAGCTCGTAGAACGCGTCGGCCTCGTAGATGCCGCCGCCCCAGACCCGGATGAGGTTGAGGCCGGCGGTGCGCGCCTGCTCGAGTCGCATGCGGTAGCGGGCACGGTCGACCCGCACGGGGAACGCGTCGTCGGGGATCCAGTTCGCGCCCTTCACGAACACCGGCTGGTCGTTCACGATCAGCTGGAAGGGCGTGCCGTCGGCGTCGGGCTCCGTGTTCCAGCGCAGGTCGCGGAAGCCGACGGTGCGATGGGTGGCGTCGATCACCTCGCCCGAATGGAGCCGCACGTCCACGACGTACAGGGGCTGGTCGCCGTAGCCGGCGGGCCACCAGCGCTCGACGTTCCGAAGATCGAGGCGCACTCGCGCCCGACCACCCACGACCTCGACGACCGCCGAGGGAACCGCCTCGAGGCCCGGGCCGGCCACAGCGACGGACACGAGCAACGGTGGTGCCTCGACGACCCCTGGGGCGTCCGCCACCGCGACCTCCGCGACGACGAAACCGCCCTCGCCCGCCGGCGTGGCCGTTACCCGGACCTCGTCGAGCCTGGCGAGCGACCACGACTCGAGCCGCACGGGCCGCCAGATGCCGCTCGTCGAGGTCGCGATGCCCCAGTCCCATCCGAAGCTGCACGCGGACTTGCGGATCGCGTCGAACGGCGTCGGGTACGGACGCGGGCGCGCGCCGAGCGCGAGGCTCTGGGCATCGGCGTACTTCACCGGGCTGCGGAACGCCACGACCAGGCGGTTCTCGCCCGGGCGCAGCACGTCGGTCACGTCGACCCGGTAGCCGCGGTGCTGGTTCGCGACCTCGGCGATCATGGTGTCGTTCAGCGACACCGTCGCCACGGTGTCGAGGCCGTCGAAGACGAGTTCGTGCACGGATGCTGCCGCGAGCTCGTCGGCCCGCAGCGTGAACGTCGTCTCGTACGTCCAGTCGACGAGCCCGATCCACCTGAGGGCGGACTCGTTGTCGTCGAGGTACGGATCGGGGATCAGCCCCGCCCGCATGAGGTCGAGGTGCACGACCCCCGGCACGACCGCCGGGATCCCCGGCACGACCCCACCGCCCCCGCCGGCGGCATCCGTCGGCCCGGTCATGCCGGCCGCGACGGCGTCGGGCACGGGCCCGGACCCCGCCCGGACCCGCCACCCCGAGTGCAGGGGGCGCTGCACCATGTGCATGATGTGCTCCATTGTGGTCGGTTCGATCGTCTGCGTCACTTGACTGCTCCCGCGGTGAGGCCCTTGTAGATCCAGCGCTGCAGGAAGAGGAACGCCACCAGGGTGGGCAGGATCACGAGGATGGTCCCGGCGGCGATCACCTCCCACTGGGCCCCGAACGGGCCCTTGAAGTTGAAGAGGGAGGTCGAGATCATGCCCTCCGACGGCAGGTAGAGGAAGGGCAGGTAGAACTCGTTGTAGATGGCGATGCCCTTGATGATCACGACGGTCGCGATCGCCGGCTTCAGGAGCGGCAGGATCACTCGCCAGTAGATCGTCCAGCGGTTGGCGCCGTCGATCATCGCCGCCTCGTCGAGCGACACGGGGATGCCCGCCATGAACTGCATGAAGATGTAGATCGCGATGATGTCGGTGCCGAGGAACAGGAGCACGAGCGCGGCCTTCGTGTTGAAGAGGCCGAGCCCGCTGATGATCTGGAACGTCGCGACCTGGCTCGTGACGCTCGGAATGAGGGTGGCGACGAGGAACAGCCCCATGATGAGCTTCCTGCCCCGGAACGCGAACCGGTCGATGGCGTACGCAGCCATCGTGCCGATGAGGATCGTGCCGACGAGCGAGATGACGAGCACGATGGTCGTGTTGACGAATCCCTCGACCATGCCGCCCTGGCGGAACGCGGTCGAGAAGTTCTCCAGGTTGAACCAGTTCGCCGGCGGGGAGAGCGGGCCTGTCGTGCTGTACTCGCCGCTGGTCTTGAAGCTGGCGAACAGCACGACCGAGAGCGGGAGCAGCACCACGATGGCGGCGATGATGAGCGAGGCGTACTTGAGCACGCCAGGGGCGACGCGGGTCACGTGAGGTCCACCTTCTCGTCGGGGAACAGCTTGCGTTGGATCCAGGTGACGACGAGGACGATCGCGAGCAGCACGACGGCCATCGCCGAGGCGAGCCCCACCTGCCGGTAGCTGAAGGCCGTCTGCAGGGTCTGGATGACGAACGTCGCGGTGCCGTTGGCGCCGCCCGTCATGATGAACGGGATCTCGAAGACCGACAGGCTGCCCGATACCGCGAGGATGAAGGAGAGCCCGATGATGCGACGGATGCCGGGGAAGATGATGTTGGTGAACTGCTGCCAGCGGCTCGCGCCGTCGAGCTCGGCCGCCTCGTAGAGGTCGTTCGGGATCGACTGGATCGCGCCGAGGAACAGCACGAAGTTGAGCCCGGTGTAGCGCCAGACCGAGGTGCCGGCGAGCGAGTAGTTCGCGATGTCGGCGTCGCCCAGCCACTGCGGCGGGTCGGTCATGCCGAACCAGCCGAGCACCGTGTCGAGGGTGCCGCCCGGCTGGAAGAGGTAGAGGAAGACGAAGCCGATGGCGACGCCGTTGATGAGGTACGGGAAGAAGATGACCCCGCGGAAGAAGTTCGAGAAGCGGGTGCTGAAGCTGAGCAGCGTGGCGAAGTAGAGCGCGAGCGCCATCTGGAGGAACGCGCCGACGAAGTAGTAGAGGCTCACGCCGAAGACCGAGAGGATCCGCGGGTTCGTGAACACCTCGACGTAGTTGTCGAGGCCGACCACGTTCTCGACGGGGCCGAGGCCGTTCCAGTCGGTGATGCTGTACCAGAGCATGTTCGCCGCGGGCAGGTAGGTCAGGAGCAGGAGCAGGCCGACCGCGGCGGACACGAAAAGGTAGGGCGTGAGCCGGGAGAGGACGCGACGGCCGGCGGGCCCTTCGCGGCGTCCGCGTCGGGCCGCGCGGCGCTGCGAGCGGCCCGGCCCGCCAGGGGCGCCTGGTCCGCCGGGGCCGCGGGGTCGCCCGCGCTCGTCGAGCACGGCGACCCCGTGGAGGGGGCCGGAGAGTCCGACCGGATCGGGTCCAGTCGTCGAGACGGACATGAGTGCTCCTTCGTGGATCTCCGGCCCCTCACGGGGTCGTTGGGGTGCAGGTGTGGGTGGGGTGGAGTCGGGCGCGCGCTACCCGGCGAGTTCGGAGACGGCCGAGCCCCACTGCTCGTTGAGCTGGGCGAAGTACGACTCCTTGTCGCCGTCGGCCTCGCCGCGGGCGATGTCGATGAGCTTCTGGCGGTAGATGTTGCCCCAGACGTCGACCTGCGAGAGGTCGGCGGTGTCGCTGAACAGGGATTCCTCACCGGCGGGTGCTGCGCTGAGCTCGACGAGCTCGACGCCGCGCTCCTCCAGGGTGCCGAGGTTCTCCGGCAGCGGCGCGGACTTCACGGCCGAGATCATGCCCTGCGCGTCGGTGAAGCCCGACTCCTCGATCAGCCAGTCGATCCACGCCTTCGCGGCGGCCTTGTTGCCGGAGTTCCTGTTGACCCCCAGGAAGTAGTCACCGGCGATGGTGGCGTACTGCTGTCCGCCCACATTGGTCGGGAAGGGCATGAACCCGACGACGTCCTTCGAGACGCCGGCGTCCTCGGCCGCGGCCTGGAACTGCGAGATGGCCCACGAGCCGAGCACCATGCTGCCGATCTCACCGGTGGCGAAGTCGCCCTTCGACTGCTCCCAGTTGGTGGTGAGCGGATCCTCCTCGGTGAGGCCCTCGTGCACGGCGTCGAAGAGCAGTGAGTCGAGGGCGTAGATGTCGGTGCCCTCCGTCCACGGCTCCTCGTCGTGGGCCATCGCGGTCTGCGCGTCGGGGTCGCCGGTGACGGCGCCGACGATGTTCGTCCACTGCCCGCCGAGCGGCCAGCCGTCCTTGTAGTTCGTGTAGAGCGGCACGGCGCCGGTGGCCTTCACGGCCTCGAGGGCCGCGAGGAAGTCGTCCTCGGTGATGGGAACCTCGGCGACGCCGGCGTCGGCGAAGACCTCGGTGTTGTAGAGCACGCCGTTGGCGTTGCCGCCGAGCGCGATGCCGTACTGCACGCCGTCGACGGTCTTCGGAGCGAGGAACCGGTAGGTGTCGGCGAGGTCGTCGGCGTCGCCGAGCGCCTCGAAGAAGTCGGGGTACTGCGAGGGCTTCACGCTATTGGGGATCAGCAGCACGTCGCCGTAGCCGTTGGGCGTGCTGAGGCGCGTCTTCACGTCGTCCTCGTAGTTCGTGATCGCCTCGACCTTGACGTCGACGTCGGGGTACTCCTTCTGGAACTCGGCGATGTACTCGTCCCAGGTGCCGTCGGTCTGCAGGTCGGTGCGGTTGGTGAGGAATGTGATGTCGCCCGCGACCTCGCCGGAATCTCCGCTGTCGCCGGAACCGCTCGCGGTGCACGACGTCAACAACAACGTCGCTGCGGCCACGGCGGCAAGGCCGACGATCGCCTTGCGTGATGCCATGTGAACTCTCCCTTGTGTGTGGTCACCCTCGGTGTGGACCGATGAGGGTGCCCTCAACGGCGGGGGTGGCATGGACACATTAGGATGAACTTAAGCGCTTTAGCAAGCACCGATGTCAGCGTTGTCTTGTTCTGTCCGGGGCGTAGAGTGCGAGCAGATATCCCGATGAACAGGGATTCCGACCGCCACGACGGCTGTATCGGGCTCCGGATGTCCCGGTGAATGTCCGTCGTCAGACATCCCCGGTTCCCGCCGAACGCACACCGAACACGAGAGGGGCCTACCATGACAATCCAGCAACGGGCCACGCTCGACGACGTCGCGCGCCTCGCCGGCGTCAGCGCCAAGACCGTCTCGCGGGTGTACTCGCATCGCGACCAGGTGGCTCCCGACACGGTCGACCGCGTCCTGAACGCCGCGAAGCGCCTGCGGTTCCGTCCCAACACGCTCGCGCAGAACCTGCGCCGCGGCGGCGGCTCCTCCACCGTCGGCTTCATCATGGGCGAGATGCTCAACCCGTTCTACTCGACGGTGGCCGCGGGCATCGAGCGCGAGCTCGCCGACCACGGATTCACCCTGATCGTGGCCACCACCGGCGACTCGGTCGAGGGCGAGGAGCGGGTCGCCGACACCCTGCTCGCCCAGCGCGTCGGCGCCCTGCTGCTCATCCCGGTGGGCGAGGACCAGTCCTACCTCGAGGGCGAGCGCCAGCTCGGCACCCCGGTGATCGCGATCGACCGCCCGGCTCGCAACCTCGTCGCCGACTCGGTGGTGCTCGCGAACCGGCAGGGCGCCCACGCCGCCGCAGCGGCCCTCGTCGGCCACGGACACCGGCGCATCGCCTACGTCTGCAATCCGGCATCCGCCTACACGCAGTCGGAGCGGGTGGCCGGCTACCGAGCGGCGCTCCGCGAGGCCGGCGTCGACGGCTCCGGGCGGTGGGAGCGGCTGCTCGACGACCCGGCGATCCCGCCCGACGAGGTGGTGCGCGAGCTGCTCAGCCATCCCGAGCCGCCGACGGCGATCATCGCGGGCAACAACCGCATGTGCATCGGCGCCCTGCGCGCCATCCGCGACCTCGACGATCCGCCCGCCCTCATCGGCTTCGACGACTTCGATACCGCCGACATCCTCGGCGTCACCGTCGTGGGTCACGATCCGCTCGAGATGGGGCGGCAGGCGGCACGACTGACGATCGAGCGGATGCAGCAGCCGACCGGGTTCACCACGCAGCTCGAGCTGCCCACGCACCTCATCCCGCGGGGCAGCGGCGAGCGCGCACCCGTGACCTGATCGACCGGTTACGTGTGCGCGCCCGGTGGGCGGGCAGCGGATGCCACGCCGGGAGCCGGCCCGGTCGACGCCCGTTCCACCAGGCGGGGCGTGGCGTCGAGGAACGCACCGGGTTCGGCCCCGTCGACGAGGTCGAACAGCCGCCGCGCGACGTGCGAGCCGTACGCGCCGACGTCGCGGCTGAGCGCCGTGAGCTTCGGGAACGTGTGCTCGCAGAGCACGGAATCGTCCCACGCGATGATCGACACGTCCTGCGGCACTGAGAGGCCGAGCTCCATCGCCGTGCTCAGGCCGGCGACGGCCATCACGTCGTTGTCGTAGATGATCGCGGTCGCCCGCTCGTCGCGTTCGAGCACCGAACGCGTGGCGACGGCGCCCGATTCGGGCCGGTAGTCCGTGCGGGCGAGCAGGGGCTGCAGTCCGAGCGTCCCCATCTCGTCGAGGAACGCCGCGTCCCGCGACTGCGTGTGCGCGAACCGGTCGACGCCCGCCACCCGGGCGATGCGCCGATGCCCGAGCATGGCGAGGTGGCGCACGGCCTCGCGCATCGCCGCATCGTCGTCGGTCGACACGCTCGTGAGCCCGTTCGCGACGGCGGCGTCGCCGACCACCACGGTGGGCAGCGCGCCCGGCTCGGAGCTGAGCGTCACCCGGGGGTCGTCGACGGCGAGGTCGACGAGGAGGATCCCGTCGACGCGCCGGGCGGCACGCCACTTGGCGATCGTCGCGAGCTCGTCGGCGGGCGACGGCACCACCTGCAGCAGCAGGCCGTACCCGCGCCGGGCGAGCTCGGCCTCCATTCCGGCGATGAACCGCATGTAGAAGGTCTCGACGCCGAGCATGCGGGGATCCCGGGCGAGCACGAGCCCGAACGTCTCGGTCGTCGACACCGCGAGCGACCGCGCGGCGGTCGACGGCGCCCAGCCGAGCTCGTCGGCGACGCTGAGCACGCGCTCGCGCGTCGCCTCCGACACCCCCGGTCGCCCGTTGAGCGCGAACGACACCGCGCCGATCGACACCCCGGCCCGCTCGGCGATGTCCGTGATGGTCACGCGCGGGTGCTTCCGGCCGGTCCTGCTCACCACTGCACCCTAACGCTCCGGCGCCATGGGCTCCCAGATCAGCTCGGCGACGTCCAGCACGAGCTCCGGACCCGACGCTCCATCGACGGGAGACCGCACCTCGCCGACGCAGACGCAGACGACGTCGTTCAGCCGGCGATAGCCGGGATGGTCGCTCGTGTGGAACACCGAGCCCACCACCTGCCGCCGGCCTGCGGGGTGGGCGCGACCATAGCCGTGCAACTCGAACATGATCGTCGCCGCGTCATCCGTCTCGATGACGCCCCGCAGATCAGGGCGGAACGGCCCCTCCTCGGTACGGCGCAGGGGGAAGTTCGCCCCGTGGAACCGGCCGCTCACGCCGCCCTCGCAGCGCCCTTCGGCCAGGTAGAAGTGCTGCTGCCATCCACCCTCGAGCTCGACCTGCCATCCGGCCGGATAGGTGAAGTTCAGGCGATACAGCGGCTCGAGCCTCATCGTCGCCCGCCTCCCCGTCGCGCGCCCGCTCGGCCTCCCCCTCGCCGTCCGTTGCGCGTCTCCGGCTCACACGGTAGCGGTCGCCCGCGGATGCGACAACGGCCCGGCACCTCAGTGAGGTCCGGGCCGTTTCGTGATGGTGCGCGAGGGGGGACTTGAACCCCCACACCCTTGCGAGTACTGGCACCTGAAGCCAGCGCGTCTGCCAATTCCGCCACTCGCGCACGTGCGGATGCACCGAAGTGCGTCCAGCCACGAGAGCCTAACATCTCGGGGCGCGCAGCACCATTCGAGGCTCCGGGTGGCTCGAGCACTTCGAGCGGATGCCGCGAGGACCCTCCGTGATTCATCAGAGTCCGACTCCGGCCTCGCGCTCCCCCGCCGCCGGGAATAGCATCGACCTGCGGTACCGGTGCCCTGAACATTCGACGAAAGGACGGCGGTGACCTCGCCAGACTCCACCCCCATTCCCTCCCCGCCCGCAAGCGCGGCCAGCCGACGCGGCCTGACCCATCCGGGCGACGTCGACCTCAGCGGCATCCGCGGCTGGCTCTTCGACCTCGACGGCGTGCTCACGCCCACGGCGGTGGTGCACATGCACGCCTGGTCGCGCCTCTTCACGCCGTTCCTCGAGGCGCACGGAGCAGCCCCCTACTCCGACGACGACTACTTCGCCCACATCGACGGCAAGCCGCGCTACGACGGCGTGCGGTCGCTGCTCGAGAGCCGGGGCATCGTCGTCGACGAGGGCGAGGTGACGGATGCCGCCACGCTCGACACCGTGCACGGGCTCGGCAATCGCAAGAACGACGCGTTCAACGCGACTCTCGCCGAGGAGGGCGTGGAGCCGTACGCCACGAGCGTCGCCCTGCTCGACGCCGTCATCGCCACCGGAGCGAGGGTCGCGGTCGTCTCGAGCTCGAAGAACGCGCCCCTCGTGCTCGCCGCCGCCGGCCTCGCCGACCGCTTCGAGGTCGTCGTCGACGGGGCGGTCGCCGCCCGCGAGGGCCTGCCGGGCAAGCC
>NZ_WJSP02000131.1 GCF_009720255.1 Agromyces humi
CGCGGTGCGCGGCGGTGCGGTGAGCGGCATCGGCGGCCACAACGCCGCCATGGCCGTGCTCGAGGCCGAGACGGCCTGACCCGCCGGCGCACGGCGCAGGCGGGTCAGGGGAGCCGGTCGGAGCGACCGATCAGAAGACGAACATCTGCCCCATGACGAGGATCGCGATGACGAAGACGGCGATGATGCCGCCGACGATCGCGACGGAGCGGCCCGACAGGCGCGCGATGGCGTAGCCCACCAGGAACGGCAGCGCGACGAGGAAGATCGTGACGACCCACCAGAACGCGACGTAGCCGCCGGGCGACATCTCGTCGAGGCGACCCGCGAAGAGCTGCTGGGTGTTGGGGTGCGTCGCGAACGAGAAGGCGGCCGAGAGCGGCACGGCGATCAGCGCGAACACGAAGACGCCGGCGAGGAAGCCCCAGAGACCGGACTTGCCCTCGGTGATGTTCAGGCCCTCCTCATGCTGCGCGGTCGCCTGACGCGTGCTCGACGACTGCCCGCCCGACGGATGATTCGGCTTGCGCTTGGCGCCCCCACTTGATCCCATGGCGCAACTCTAGTGGTTTGCCGCACCCCGGGTTTAGCCTGAGATCCACGACGAGCAGGGGGCGCCATGACCGCGAAACCGACCGGCCACTACACGTTGAAGCCAGACGGGCTGTACCTCCAGTTCGACCGCCTGTTCCACGCTCCCATCGAGGAGGTCTGGTACGCCCTCACCAATCCCAACGCCATGCGCGCATGGATCGGCACCTACACCGGCCGGCCCGAGACCGGCGGCGTGCGCTTCCAGATGACGTTCGAGGGCGAGGGCGCCGAGTGGCAGAACGTGAGCATCCTCGAGTGCGCGCCGCCGCACCGGTTCCTCGCCGACTCGGGGCCGGCGCCCACCGGCATCCGCGTCTTCGCCCATCTCCGCGAGGCCGCCGGCATGACCACGCTCACCTTCGGGCAGCGGCTTCCCAACACCGCGGATGCCGCGACGATGGGTCCCGGCTGGGACTATTACCTCGACCGGCTCATGGCCGCCCACGGCGGCCGCCCGCTGCCCGAGTGGGAGACGTACTACCCGGCGTTCGCCGACCACTACAAGGGCCTGCACGTCCCGGCTGAGACGCACGGCTGAGACGCACCGCTGACGGGCAGACGGGCCGACGACGCCCGGCGCCTCGGCGACGTCGTGCGTGCTTCGGAGGCTCGCGGCATCCGCGCCCCTAGACTGACGCCGTGAAGAGCATCGAGCGGCGCGCCCGCGAGCACAGCACGGTCAGCACCGGTCGCGAGCGTGCCGCCAACATGATGGCGAATCGTCCCTTGGTCTGGGCTTTCATCGCCACACTCGGCGTGCTCCTCGGCCTCGCGCTGGCCTGGACGCTCCTCAGCCTCGGGGGCGTGCTCTTCTCGGTGTTCGCGGCAGGGTTCATCACGCTCGGCCTCGACCCGCTCGTGCGGTGGTTCCAACGGCGCGGCATGAAGCGCGGCGTCGCGATCCTGACCGTGATCATCCTGTTCGTCCTCGTCATCGTCGGCATGCTGTGGATCGTGCTGCCGCTCGTGGTCACGCAGGCGGTCACCTTCGTCGAGCAGGTGCCCGACATGTACAAGAACCTGCAGTCGCAGCAGTGGTTCCAGGACGCCCAAGCCGGCACCGGCGGCATCATCGGCACCGTCTACAACTGGGTGGTCGGCCTCATCAGTGACCCGAGCACGTGGGCCACGATCGGCGGCGGGGCGCTCAACGTCGGGCTGGCGATCGTCGGCGGCATCTCGACCGGCTTCTTCATCTTCATCCTGACCATCTACTTCATCGCGACCCTCGACTCCTCGAAGGCAGCCATCTACACACTCATCTCGGCCTCGCATCGCGAGCGCGTGGTGGGATACGCCGAACGGATCATGCAGAACGTCGGCCGCTACCTGAGCGGCATGGTGATCCTCGCGTTCTTCAACGCGGTCTTCAGCCTCATCGTGCTGACCGTCGCGCAGGTGCCATACGCGCTCGTCATCGCGGTCGCGGCGTTCTTCATCACGCTCATCCCACTCATCGGAACGGTGCTCACCACCATCGTGATGACCGTGCTGGCGCTCTTCGTCTCGCCGCTGTCGGGCATCATCGTGCTCGCCGCGATGCTCGTCTACATGCAGGTCGAGGCGTACATCCTCACGCCGAGGGTGATGTCGAAGGCCGTGCAGGTGCCCGGCTCGATCGTGCTCATCGCGGCCCTCGCCGGCGGCACGCTCGCCGGCCTGCCCGGTGCGCTCGTCGCGATCCCGGTGGCGGCCGGCATCCTGCTCATCGTCAAGGAAGTGGTCGTGCCCGCGAAGGCGCGGTCCTAGCCGAGCGGGCCGCGGTCGAGCGGATGCCGCGGGGCGGCGCTCGCCCGAAGGCTCACCAGAGCGACGGCGCCTTGGCCCTCGTCGCCGGCAGCGCGACATCCGCGCCCCAGCGTTCGATCCACTCGGGGATGCCCTGGCCCTCGATCGCGCCGAACTCGGCGATGAGCTCGGAGACGGGCACGGTGCCGCCGGTCTTGCGCAGGAAGCGCGCGCGGATGAACCCCTGTGCGTAGACCTCGGCCTCGCCGTCGGGGCCGGGTCGCACGAAGCGCTGCTCCATGTAGACGGCCTTGTCGTCGTAGCCCACGAGCTTCGACTCGATCGTGAACCGCTGCCACAGGCTCAGCGACTTGCGGAACGTGATCGTCTCGCTGGCGACGACCGGATACCAGCCCTTCGCTCGGAACGCCCCCCAGACGCCGTTGCGCACGAGCATGTCGAAGCGCGCGACATCCATGATCGAGAAGTACACGCCGTTGTTCATGTGCCGGTTGATGTCGAGGTCGGTCGGCAGGGTGATGAAGTTCGTGCGCGCCACGTCGTAGTGGCCGAGATCGGGCTTGCGACGGGACAGGAACAGCACGTGCAGCAGCGTGCGGAAGAACATGTGCATAGTCCACGACTGTATGCGGGATCCGCTGACGGAACCTCCACCTTGGCGGGTCTGCACAGCCGGCGGGCGGATGCCGCGCGCCGCCGTTGTGCGATCCGTCCGAAGCCGCGTCGGGCGAGCCGCCGCGCCCGGCCGCGCCGCGGCGGCTCCATGCCTCAGCCCCGGACGGGCACGTGCCGCTCGTCGGGACCGTCGTAGACCGACAGTGGACGGATGAGCGCGTTCGACGCGGCCTGCTCCATGATGTGGGCCGTCCACCCGGTGACCCGGCTGGCGACGAAGAGGGGCGTGAAGGTCGCCGTGTCCCAGCCCATCAGGTGGTAGACCGGCGCCGACGGGTAGTCGAGGTTGGGCTTGATGTTCTTGCGCTCGCCCATGGCCGTCTCGAGGGCCACGTAGAGCTCGAGGACGTCGGGGCGGTCGTAGTGCTCCACGATGCGCTCGAGCGCATCGCGCATCGTCGGCACGCGGGAGTCGCCGTTCTTGTAGACGCGGTGGCCGAAGCCCATGATCTTCCGCTTGTTCGCCAGCGCGTCGTCGAGCCAGGCCACTGCCCGCTCGGCACTGCCCTCGCCCATGCCGATCTCGTCGAACGCGTGCATGACGGCCTCGTTGGCGCCGCCGTGCAGGGCGCCCTTGAGCGCGCCGATGGCGCCGACGACCGCCGAGTACAGGTCGGCGAGCGTCGACGTGATGACGCGCGCCGTGAAGGTGGAGGCGTTGAACGAGTGCTCGGCGTAGAGGATCATCGACACGTCGAACGCCGTGACGACGTCGAGCTCGGGCGCCTCGCCGAAGGCCTGCCAGAGGAAGTTCGCGGAGTAGCCGAGGTCGTCGCGCGGCTCGACGAACTCGAGCTCGTGACGGCGGCGCTGGTCGTAGGTGACGATCGACGGCAGCTTCGCGAACAGCCGGATCGCCTTGTCGAGGTTCGCTTCGCGGGAGTCGTCGGGCGTGTTCGGGTCGCTCGCGCCGATGACGCTGACCGCGGTGCGCACGACGTCCATGGGATGCGCCGTGAGGGGCAGCTCGTCGATGATGCGCTTGACCTCGTGGTCGAGACCGCGGTGCGACCGCTCGCGCTCCTCGAACTCGGCGAGCTGTCGGTCGTCGGGGAGCTCGCCGTACCAGAGCAGGTAGGCGACCTCCTCGAAGGTGACGGATGCCGCGAGCTCCTGCACCGGGTAGCCCCGGTACAGCAGCGAGTTGGTCTCGGGGTTGACCTTCGAGACCGCCGTGTAGTCGACCGGCACGCCGGCCAGGCCCTTGTAGATCTCTCGCTCTTCCAAGTGCGTCCCCTTCGTCGCTGTGCCGCATCAGCCTACCCTTCCGGAGTGCGCCCTCCGGCCCCGATGCCGCAGCATCCCGTTCCTCAGCGTCTCACTTCGAGAGGACGGGATCTGCGGGTCCGAGCCATCCCGAAACCAGCAGATCTCGTCCTTACGCCTCCCGGCGGGGCGCTCGAGTCGTCCTCCACAGCTCGGGCCTGGACGGGCTGCTCGCCCCACGTGGTCGTCGGACGCGTCCGGCGCGGCTCAGCGGCGCTCATGATCGGGCGTGACTCGTCGATCCCCCATTCCCCACGCGCTCGGCGCCGGGCCGTTCACCACACGAGCTGCGATGGTGGCCGGCGTCCGTCCCGGCCGCCTCCGGGCATCCGACCTGGTCGCGCCGACCTCCGGCGTGCGAGTCCGCGCCGCGCTGCACTATGAGGAGCGCTGCCGAGCGGTGCTCCTCGCGCTCCCTCCGCATGCCTTCCTCTGCGGGGCCGCCGCCGCCGAGCTCCACGGCATTCCGCTGCCATAGCGGCTCGGTCGGCCGCCGCAGGTCGAGGTGGCCACGCCCGGTCCCGGTCGTGCAGTCCGGCGGGCGGGCATCGTGGCGCGGAGCCTCATCGTGTTCGGCGACGAGGTCGGGCTGCTCCGCGGCATCCGTCTCACCTCACCAGCGCGCACCTGGTGCGATCTCGCGCGAACGCTGACGGTCCCCGAACTGGTCGCAGCCGGCGATCCGCTGCTCGTCCGCGGCGCGGATCTCGTCGGTGCCGTACGACGCCATCCCGACCGCCGGCTGCACGTCAAGCTCCGCATCGCGTGCGACCTGCTCGACGCAGGCTCGGAGTCGCCGAAGGAGTCGGAGACGCGAGCCCTGCTCCAACTCGGCGGCCTGCCCCGTCCACGAACGAACGTGCCGATCTTCGACGCCGGTCGCTTCCTCGCCCGCGTCGACCTGCTGTACGAGGAGTACGGCGAGGTGCTCGAGTACCAGGGCGACCACCATCGAACCGACGCGCTGCAGTGGCGCCGCGATCGAGGTCGCATCGTCCGCCTCGAGGACACGGGATTGCACGTGATCGAGGTGACGCAACTGGACCTCGACGATCCTGCGGCGTTCGTCGCGCGCGTGGCTCGGACCCTCGCGCGAAAGGGGTGGACGGGGGCGCCGCAGTTCTCGCGGTGGTTCCCGACCTGACCTCGTCAGGACGATATCCGCGAGTGCGACAGCGCGATCACGCGCAGATCCCGTCCTCACGAAGGCACGGCAAGGCGGCGGGCGGCCGGAGCGGCGGGGGGCGGGGGGCGCGGCGGCGGATGCCGCGGGGTCAGCGGGGGGCGGGGGGCGGCGGATGCCGCGGGTCAGCGGGCGACGCGGAAGTTGAAGATCGACGTGTCGAAGTGGTTGTAGCCCTCGTAGTCGATGAGCTCGTAGAGGTCGGCGCGGTGCTGCATCTGCCCGAGCATCCCGTTCAGGGAGCCGGTCTCCTCGAGCTCGTCGAGTCCGCGCATCGCAGCGCCCATCGCGAGGCGCAACAGCGACACGGGCCAGATCACGAGGTTCATGCCGACGTCCGCCAGCTGCCGCACCGTGAACAGCTCGCTCTTGCCGAACTCGGTCATGTTGGCGAGCAGTGGCACGTCGACGGCGGCGCGGATCGCGGCGAACTCCTCGAGCGACGACATCGCCTCGGGGAAGATCGCGTCGGCCCCCGCGTCGACGAGCTTCTTCGCGCGGTCGACGGCGGCGTCGAGGCCGTCGACGGCACGGATGTCGGTACGAGCCATGATGAGGAAGTTCTCGTCACGGCGGGCGTCGACCGCGGCGCGGATCCGCTGCAGGGCCGTGTGCTCGTCGACGACCTGCTTGCCGTCGAGGTGGCCGCAGCGCTTGGGGTTGACCTGGTCCTCGATGTGCAGGCCCGCGAGCCCGGCGTCCTCCATCTCCTGCACCGTGCGCGCGACGTTCATCGGCTCGCCGAACCCGGTGTCGGCGTCGACGATGGCGGGCAGTTCCGTCATGCGCGCGATCTGCTTCGCCCGTCCGGCGACCTCGGTCAGCGTGGTCAGCCCGATGTCGGGCAGGCCGAGGTCGGCCGAGAGCACAGCGCCCGAGATGTAGACGCCCTCGAAGCCCTTCCGCTCGATCAGCCGCGCCGAGAGCGGGTTGAACGCACCCGGGAACCGCATGATCTCCCCGCTGGCGAGGCGCTCGCGGAAGAGCCGGCGCTTCTCATGGGCGGGAGTCTGGGCATAGAGCATGGTGGGCCTCCTCCGATCCAGCCTAGCTTCGCGCGGATGCCGCATGGCCGAGCGGATGCCGCAGCGCAGGCGCCGCACGCGGCATCCGCTGCACCGGGCCTCAGCGCATGCCGTAGGCGCGCGTGATGACGGCGTCGAAGGCGCGGTCGCTGAGCAGCCGCCGAGCGAGCAGGATCGCCTTCGCGCTCGTGGGCACCGCGTAGCGGGTACGCGGCCGGCGGGCGGTGACGGCCTTGCCGATGGCGGCGGCGACGACGCGCGGGTCGGCTCCGACGCCTGGGCGGTCGGCCACGCCGTAGGTCTTCGCGAGCTGGTGCGCCTGCTGCGCGTAGGCGGTGTCGCCCGAGCGGGCCAGGGCGCTCTGCGCGGAGATGCCGCCCCACTCGGTGCGGATCGCGCCGGGCTCGATCACGACGACGTGCACGCCGTGCGGCTCGAGCTCGACGCGCAGCGAGTCGCTGAGGCCCTCGACCGCGAACTTCGTGGCGTGGTACCAGGCGCCGAGCGGCTCGTACATCTTGCCGCCGATCGACGAGACGTTCACGATGCGCCCGCTGCGCTTGGACCGCATGTGGGGGAGCACCAGCTGGGTGAGCCGCGCGAGCCCGAAGACGTTCACCTCGAACTGGCGGCGCGCCTCATCGAGCGGCACGTCCTCGAGTGCCCCGTACGACCCGTAGCCCGCGTTGTTCACGAGCACGTCGATGCGGCCCTGCTCGCGCAGCACCTGCTCGACGCCCGAGGTCATCGACGCGTCATCCGTCACGTCCATCTCGATGACGTGCACGCCGCGGCCGGCGAGGGCCGACATGCGGTCGACTCGGCGCGCCGCCCCGTAGACGATGAACCCGCGGCGGGCGAGCTCGATGGCGGTGGCTTCGCCGATGCCCGACGAGGCACCGGTGACGAGGGCGACCTGCCCGGCGCCGTCGGACCCGGCCATGGCTAGAACAGCCCCGTGGGGATGTCGACGCCGACGAGCGCGCCCGGCGCCGCGGTGATGGTGAGGCCGCCGAGCTCATCGGGGCCGAGCTCGGGCAGGCGCTGCGCGAGGTCGAGGAACCGCTCGATCTCGGCCTCCTCGAGCACCCACTCGGAGAGCGTGCGGAACTTCTGCACGTACTGCTCGCGCGCGAAGGGCCGGGCGCCGAGCGGATGCGCGTCGGCGACGGCGATCTCGTCGACGATCTCGTTCCCGTCGGACAGCTTGATGACCACGCGACCGCCGAACGCCTTCTCGGCGATGTCGTTCGAGTGGTAGCGGCGCGTCCATTCGGGGTCCTCGACCGTGGAGACCTTCCTCCACAGCGCGACCGTGTCGTCGCGGTGCGCACGCTCGGGCGAGTACGAGTCGGCGTGGTGCCAGGTGCCGTCCTGCAGCGCGACCGTGAAGATGTAGGGGATCGAGTGGTCGAGCGTCTCGCGGGAGGCGTCGGGGTCGTACTTCTGCGGGTCGTTCGCGCCCGAGCCGATCACGTAGTGCGTGTGGTGCGAGGTGTGCAGGGTGATCGACTCGATGCGGTCGGGGTCGTCGAGGACCAGCGGGTACTCGTCGTGGAGCTTGCGGGCGAGGTCGATCCACGCCTGCGCCTGGTACTCGGCCGAGTGCTCCTTCGTGTAGGAGTCGAGGATGGCGCGCTTGGACTCGCCGTCTTCGGGGATCGTGACCTCGTAGGAGGCATCCGGCCCGTCGAGGAGCCACGCGATCACGCCGTCTTCGCCCTCGTAGATCGGCACGGGGCTGGTCTCGCCGCGCATCGCGCGGTCGACCGCCTCGACGGCCATCTTGCCGGCGAAGGCGGGGGCGTGCGCCTTCCATGTGGAGATCTCGCCCTTGCGCGACTGGCGGGTGGCGGTGGTGGTGTGCAGCGCCTGGCCGATGGCCTGGAAGATCGTCTCCTGGTCGAGCCCGAGCAGGGTGCCGATGCCGGCGGCGGCCGACGGGCCGAGGTGCGCCACGTGGTCGATCTTGTGCTTGTGCAGCGAGATCGCCTTCACGAGGTCGATCTGGATCTCGTAGCCGGTGGCGATGCCGCGCACGATGTCGCGACCGGTGAGGCCGCGCGCGGCGGCGAGGTGCTGGGCCACGGCCACGATCGCCGGGATGTTGTCCCCGGGGTGCGAGTACTCCGCGGCGAGGAACGTGTCGTGGAAGTCGAGCTCGCGCACGGCCACGCCGTTCGCCCACGCGGCCCACTCGGGCGACGTGCGGCGTGCGGCATCCGCGCCGAAGACCGTGGCGCCGTCGCCGCCGATCGACACCGGATGTGCGAGCGCCTGGCTTCGCGCCGACACGACCGGCTTGCGGGCGAGCGAGGCGGCCGCGACCGCCGCGTTGTCGATCACCCGGTTGACGACCATGTCGACGACGTCGTCATCGAGCTCGACGGGGTCGGTCGCGACCCCCGCCAGCTGCCAGGCGAGCTGGCCCTCGCGGACCAGGTTCTCGTCGCTTCGGTGGGTGCGCAGGTGGTGGGTCTTCACGTGCCCACCGTATCGAATGGGGCCTGTGGATGCCCCGGGGCGCGCGAACTGCGGCCGGGGGGTTGCCGAACGGGGTGCGGCGTGCGAAGAACGCGGCTCGGGCGTCGGCGCCATCGTCGCGCGAGGCGGGCGTCA
>NZ_WJSP02000132.1 GCF_009720255.1 Agromyces humi
ACCGGGTCGCACGAACTCCGAGGGGAAGACCATGAACACCACGCCCACCATGACGCTCGAACGTGAGCGAACGGATGCCGCGGCATCCGCTCACCGCACCGAACGCACCGAACCCACGCCGGCCACCCACCACCCCTCGACACCACCGAGATGACGCAAATCGACGTTCAGCCGCCGACGAAGGTCGATTCGCGTCACCTCGCGGCCGTGAGGCAGCAGTCTGACTCGACCGCGACCTCGTTGCGGGACGCTCCACCGTCCACAGGTCGGGGATCCGCTCCGTCGGCCGACGATCGTCGCCGCACCATTGCCGCATGCCTCCGCGCAAGGACCTCCCGGTACGACTCGCCGCCGCACCGTTCACCGTTGCCCACGCGCACGCGTCGAACGTCGGCGAGGGGCGGCTTCGAGGGCCCGATCTCGATCGACCCTTCCACGGAGTGCGGATGCCGCGGAGCGCCCAGGTCTCGATCGAGCAGCGGTGCCGTGCCTACGCCGCGAGGATGCGGGACTGCGAAGTCTTCAGCCACCGCACCGCCGCGCTGCTGCACGGCCTCCCGCTTCCCATCGGCCGAGACGACACGATCCACGTCTCGGCGGTGCAGCCGCACGGCATTCCGCGGGCCGCGGGGGTGACCGGGCACCGGCTTCGACCCGGCGGCGCGGCCATCGTCTCAGTGCGAGGTCTTCGCATGGTCTCGGCGGTCGACGCGTGGTGCCAGCTCGGCGGTGAGCTGCCAGTCCGGCGACTCGTCGAGCTGGGCGACGCGCTCGTGTGTCGGCGGGATCCACCGGCAGCGCTCGACGAGTTGGCCGACGCGGTCGCCCGCCATGCCGGCCATCGCGGTCAGCGTGCGCTTCGAGCGGCGTTGGAACTCGTGCGCCCCGGCACCGACTCTCCGGCGGAGACGGACCTTCGCTTGGACCTGGTGGCATACGGCCTGCCGGAGCCGCTGGTGAACGTTCCGATCCTCGATGGGTCAGGGCACCTGATCGGCATCGGTGATCTGGTGTACCCCGGATTCCGGGTGATCGTCGAGTACGACGGCGGGCATCACCGCGAGGACGCCCGCCAGTACGCGCGCGACGTCGACCGCCTCGAGGATCTCGCGCATGCCGGGTGGCGGGTGATCCGGTTCAACAGTTCGCATCGCGGCGCGCGCCGAACGCGTCGATTGGAGCGCGTTCGGGAGGCGCTTCTGGCCGGGGGTTGGGTTCCGGATGTCGCGACGTGACGCGAATCGACGTTCAGGACGTCAGGAAGGTCGATTCGCGTCATCTCGACGGGTGGGCGCGAGCGCCGCGTGCGCCGGTGGCCGGTGCGTCGGGCGCCCGGGTGGCCGCGGGAGTGGCGCGCCGCGTGGGTGACGCTAGGGGAGCAGGCGGGTCGGGCCGCGGAAGAGGTACGTCGTCTCGCGGATCGAGTGCTCCTCCAGCATGAGCATCAGCACTCGGGCGAGGCCCATGCCGAAGCCGCCGTGCGGCGGCACGCCGTAGCGGAAGAAGTCGAGGTAGAACTCGAGCTCCTCAGGGTCGAGCCCCTTCTCCTTCGCCTGCTCGACGAGCACGTCGATGCGGTGCTCGCGCTGGGCTCCGGTCGAGATCTCGACGCCGTTGTAGATGAGGTCGTACGAGTTCGTGATGCCCGGGTCGCCCTCGCGGCGCATGTGGTAGAACGGCCGGATGCTCGACGCGTAGTCGGTGAGGAACACGAAGTCGTGCCCGTAGGTCTCCTTGACGTAGGCGGCGATCTGGCGCTCGCCCTCGGGGTCCATGTCCTCGTCGGTGCGGGGGATCACGTAGCCGCGGTCGGCGACGATCTGCTTCGCCTCGGCGAGCGGGATGCGCGGGAACGGCGTGGTCGGCACCTGCAGGTCGATGCCGAACAGCTCGGCGATCTCGGCGCCGTGCTTCTCCTTGACGGCGGTGAAGCCGGCGACGAGGAGCTCCTCGTGCATCTTCATGACGTCCTCGTGGGAGTCGACCCAGCTCATCTCGGCGTCGACGGACGTGAACTCCGTGGCGTGACGCGAGGTGAACGAGGGGTCCGCGCGGAAGGCGGGGCCGACCTCGAACACCTTGCCGAAGCCCGCGGGCTGCGCCATCTGCTTGAAGAACTGGGGGCTCTGCGCGAGGTACGCCTTGCCCTCGAAGTAGTCGACCTCGAACAGCTCGGCGCGCGACTCGGATGCCGAGGCCATGAGCTTGGGGGTGTGGATCTCGATGAAGTCGTGCTCGACCCAGTAGGTGCGCAGCGCGTGCAGGAACGTGGTCTGGATGCGGAAGATCAGGTGCTGCTTGGGGTGGCGCAGGTCGAGGAAGCGCCAGTCCATGCGCTTGTCGAGGCTGGAGTCGGCCGCGATGGGCGTCTCGGGGTTCGCCTCGGCGACCACCTCGAGCGAGCCGATCTTCACCTCGATGCCGCCGAGCTTCACGCGCTCGTCGTGCTTGAGCTCGCCCGTGACCGTGATGAACGAGCCGTGCGAGAGCGCCGAGATCGTCTCGGTGGTGGCAAGCGCCTCGGCCGCGCCGACGCTGACACCCTCGGGGTCGAGCTCCCGAGTCGCGGGGTTCACGAGCTGCACCGCACCCGACTCGTCGCGCAGGATGACGAACTGCACCTTCTTCTGATCGCGCACGGTCTCGACCCATCCGGCGACGGTGACGGGGCCGTCGGGGAGCGCGGCGAGGTTCTTGATCAAGGTGCGTGAGTTCACGATCGACCATCCTACCGGGGCGTTTCCGCGCGCCTCCCGGTACCATCGGCGAGCAGCGAGCGGATGCCGCGGCGGGAGGGAGTTCACCGGTGGAGGACACGGACCGCAGGGTTCCGATCGATGCCCAGAAGGTCGACGCGCCGCTGTCGCAGTCTGCGGTCTTCCTCACGGTCGTGATCGGCCCCGAGCCGGGCGACCTGGCGACCGCCCGCGACGTGGTGTCGGGCCTCGACGACCTCGCGAAGACGGTGGGCTTCCGCGACCTGGGCGCGAACCTCTCCTGCGTGGTCGGGATCGGCGCATCGGCGTGGCAGCGTCTCGGGCAGACGGCGCGCCCCGCCGAGCTGCGGCCGTTCACGTCGATCACGGGCGGCGCCCACACGGCCCCGTCGACGCCGGGCGACCTGCTGTTCCACATCCGCGCCGACCGCACCGATCTCTGCTTCGAGTTCGAGCGACTCCTGCTCGAACAGCTCGGCTCCGCCGTGACCGTGGCCGACGAGGTCCAGGGGTTCCGCTACTTCGACGCGCGCGACCTGCTGGGCTTCGTCGACGGCACCGCGAACCCGAGCGGCGCGGGCATGGCGGAGGCGACGCTCATCGGCGACGAGGATCCGGCCTTCGCCGGCGGCAGCTACGTGGTGGTGCAGAAGTACCTGCACGACCTCACGGCGTGGAACGCGATGACCACCGAGCAGCAGGAGGCGGTGATCGGTCGCCGCAAGGCCGACAACCTCGAGCTCGACGACACGGAGCCGCAGCGGGCCCACAAGACGCTCACCACGATCACCGACGACGAGGGGAACGAGCTCGAGATCCTGCGCGACAACATGCCCTTCGGCAGCCCCGCGGCCGGTGAGTTCGGCACGTACTTCATCGGCTACTCGCGCCGGCTGTGGGTCATCGAGCGGATGCTGCAGCGGATGTTCCTGGGTGACCCGCCGGGCCTCCACGACCGCATCCTCGAGGTCTCGACGGCGGTCACGGGTGCGACGTTCTTCGTGCCGCCGCTGCACCTGCTCGAGGCGCTCGCCGACGAGGCGTGAGACGGCGGTCGACGCGCCGGCCACGCACCGGGCCGTCAGCGTCCGACCCTCGGCGGATTCAAAGGGAACGCCTCTCTAGACTGGAGACCGTGCCGGCCGAGCAGATCCATCTCGTGCGCCATGGCGAGGTGTTCAACCCCCAGGGCGTGCTCTACGGCCGACTCCCCGGCTACGGTCTCTCGAGCCTCGGGCACGAGATGGCCCAACTCGCCGCCGACGACCTCGCCGCCCGCGGCCATGCGATCGGCGCGCTCATCTCGTCGCCGCTGCAGCGCACCCAGCAGTCCGCCGAGCCGATCGCGCGGGTCTTCGAGCTCGAGCCCGCCCTCGACGACCGGGTGATCGAACCCGAGAACCGCTTCGAGGGCAAGCGCATGAGCGGTCGTGAGAGCGCGCTGCGCGACGTGCGCAACTGGGCCTTCCTCGTGAACCCGTGGGAGCCGAGCTGGGGCGAGCCGTTCGGCTCGATCGCCCGCCGCATGCTGCACGCGATGGATGACGCATGGTCGTCGACCGACGGCGGCGACGCCGTGATCGTGAGCCACCAGTTGCCGATCTGGATGGTGCACCGCCGGGTCGCTGGCAAGTCGCTGGCGCACGACCCCCGGCGCCGTCGCTGCGCGCTGTCGAGCATCACCACCTTCGAGCGTCGCGGCGCGTCCTTCGTCGAGGTCGGCTACCGGGATCCGGCCCGCCGCCTCTCCGCGAACGCCAGCGACGTGGGGGCGGTGTGATGCGCGACCGGATGCGGCCCCGTGCCGGGCTCACGATGCTCGCGGCGCTCGCCGCGGCATCCGCCCTGCTCCTCACCGGCTGCACGAGCGACCCGCTCGCCGACCAGTACCGGGAGGGCAGCGGCAAGAACTACATCGCCGGCGACGGCACCATCTCGGAGTACGCCGCCGACCAGCGCGGCGAGCCGATCGCCTTCTCGGGCGAGACGGTCGAGGGCGAGGCGTTCGACTCGGCCGACACCGTCGGCGACGTGACGGTCGTGAACTTCTGGTACGCCGGCTGCGCGCCGTGCCGGGTCGAGGCCCCCATCCTCGAGGAGGTCTCCCAGGGCTTCGCGAGCGGAACCGACGCCGCCGACGCCGGCGACGCAGCCGATACCGCCGCCGACTCCGACGTGACCTTCGTGGGCGTGAACGTGCGCGACCAGGCGGGCACCGCCGCCTCGTTCGAGAAGAAGTACGGCGTGACCTACCCGTCGATCCTCGACGTCGAGTCGGGCTCGGCGCAGCTCGCCTTCGCCGGTCCGGTGCCCCCCGCCGCGGTGCCGACGACGATCGTGCTCGACCGCCAGGGCCGGGTCGCTGCGCGCATCCTCGGCCAGCTCACCGACGCGTCGATCCTCGAGTCGATCATCGACGGCCTCCTGGCCGAGCAGGCCTAGGGGCTGCGGCAGCGTGGGCGGCGTGGGCGACATCGTGCTGAACGGGCAATTGCTCGCAGCCGTGCCCATCGCGCTCGCCGCGGGGCTCGTCTCGTTCCTCTCGCCGTGCGTGCTGCCACTGGTGCCCGGCTACCTCGGTTACCTGGGCGGGTTCACGGATGCCTCGGCCGTGGCATCCGAGGAACGACGCAACCGGCGGCGGCTCGTCCTCGGCGTGCTGCTGTTCATCGCGGGATTCACGGTCGTGTTCGTCACGTTCAACCTGCTCGCCGGCGTCGCCGGTGCGTGGTTCAACGCCTACGGAGAGGTCATCACCCGCGCCCTCGGCGTGGTGCTCATCGTGATGGGGCTCGTGTTCATCGGCCAGTTCACGTTCCTGCAGCGCACGTTCAAGCCGTCGTGGCGGCCCGCCACCGGGCTCGCAGGGGCACCGCTGCTCGGCATCGTGTTCGGCCTCGGCTGGACCCCCTGCATCGGCCCGACCCTCGCGGTGGTGCTGACGCTCAGCGCCGACTCCGCGTCGGCCGGCCGCGCGCTGCTGCTCGGTCTCGCCTACTGCCTCGGCCTCGGCATCCCGTTCCTGCTCGTGGCGCTCGGCTTCGGCTGGGTGACGGGGTCGCTCGCGTTCTTCCGCCGCCACATCCGCACGATCAACATCATCGGCGGATCGCTGCTCATCGCCATCGGCCTGCTCATGGTGTCGGGCCTCTGGACCATCTGGATGTACGAACTGCAGGCGGTGATCCAAGGCTTTGTCCCCGCGATCTGACCCCGACGCGCTCTCCCGGCCCGACGACCACATCGACGCCCCCCAGCGCGATGCCCCGTCATCCGACGAGGCATCCGTCAGCCAGCCGAAGCTCGGCTTCGTCGGCTGGCTGCGCTTCGCGTGGCGACAGCTCACGAGCATGCGCACGGCCCTGCTGCTCCTGCTGCTGCTCGCGATCGCCGCGGTGCCCGGGTCGCTCGTGCCGCAGCGCTCGAGCGACCCGAACGGCGTGACCCAGTACTTCGCCGACAACCCGGGCCTCGCGCCGGTGCTCGACCGCTTCCAGATGTTCGACGTGTACACGTCGGCGTGGTTCTCGGCCGTGTACCTGCTGCTCTTCGTGTCGCTCATCGGCTGCGTCATCCCGCGCACGAAGCACCACTTCGACGCGCTGCGCGCTCGTCCGCCGCGGACGCCAGTCCGGCTGTCACGGCTCGCCGGCTTCACCGAGCGGCCGCTGCCGACGGGTGAGACGCCGGATGCCGCGATCGACCGCGCGGCCGCAGAGCTGAAGCGCGCCGGCTACCGGGTCGAGCGCTACGACCTGCGCGGCGAGGCATCCGTCTCGGCCGAACGCGGCTACCTGCGCGAGACCGGCAACCTCGTGTTCCACACCGCGCTCCTCGGCGTGCTCGTCGCCGTCGGCATCGGCGGCGGCTTCGGCTTCTCGGGGCAGCGCGTGGTCGTCGAGGGCCAGTCGTTCGTGAACACGCTCGCGGCGTACGACTCGTTCAACCCCGGCCGCTTCTTCGACGACGGCACCCTCGACCCGTACAAGCTCTCGCTCGAGGAGCTCGACGCCGTGTACGAGACGCGGAACCAGGAGGCGATCGGGCAGCCCATCGACTTCACCGCGCACGTGTCGGTGCAGGCGAAGGGCGGCGAGTCGACGCCCGGAGTGGTCAAGGTGAACCAGCCGCTGCGCGTGCACGGCACCGACGTCTACCTGCTCGGCAACGGGTACGCGCCGACCATCACGGTGCGCGACCCCGAGGGCGAGGTCGTGTTCACCGACGCGGTGCCCTTCCTGCCGCAGGACGCGAACCTCACGTCGATCGGCGTGGTCAAGGTGCCCGACGGCCTCGAGGAGCAGCTCGGCATGGTCGGGTTCTTCTACCCGACGCAGGAGACCCTCGACTCGGGGGCGTTCACGTCGAATTACCCCGACCTGGTCTACCCGGTGCTCACGCTCAACGTCTACCAGGGCGACCTCGGCATCGACGGCGGCGAGCCGACCTCGGTGTACACGCTCGACCCCTCGAGCATGGAGCAGCTCACGGGCGGGGCGACCGGCGTCGAGTCGATCGAGCTCATGCCGGGCGAGACCGTGGAGCTGCCGAACGGCCTCGGGTCCGTCACCTTCGAGAACGTCGACCCTGATGCCGCCGAGGGCGACTATTCGCACAGCGTGAGCCGGTTCGCGAGCTTCGACATCCACGACGACCCGTCGCAGGGCTGGGTGCTCGTGTTCGCGGTGCTCATCATCGCGGGGCTGCTCGTGTCGCTCTTCGTGCCGCGTCGTCGCATGTGGGTCAAGGCCGTGCGACGGCGCGACGGCGCGGTGGTGCTCGAGTACGCCGGCCTCGCGCGCGGTGAGGACCCGGGCCTCGAGGAGGCGGTCGCCTCGTTCGCGACCGCGCACGCGGGTGCGTCGACGGATGCCGCGGCGGCCGCACCGGCGTCCGAGACGGCGCCGCCCGGCGAATCCGCCGATGACCGCGCGAATCCTTCGACGTAAGGTAGAACAGTGACGCTCGACGAGATCTCCATCATCCTCGTGTACTCGGCCATGGCCGTGTACGCGATTGCGTTCATCGCCTACGCGATCGATCTCGCGCGTCGGTCGGCTGCCGCGACGAAGGCGGCGGATGACGCGAAGTCCGCCGTCGGGGCATCCGCGCCCGCGACCGAGGCCGGCGCTGCGACCGGCACGGCCGGCGCAGTCGGCAGCGCCGCAGCGTCCGGTGGCGGCGCAGGCACGCTCGTCGCCGCACCGCCCGCGCGCGGGGCATCCGTCGCCTGGGGCCGTTCGCCCGCCCTGCGCGTCGCCGTCGCGATGACGGTGGTGGCGTGGCTGCTCCATCTCGCCGCCGACGTCACCCGCGGTCTCGCAGCGGGCCGGGTGCCCTGGGCGAACATGTACGAGTTCGCGCTCACCGGCACGCTCGTCATCACCACGGTCTACCTGCTCGTGCTCGTCGTCGCCAAGCACGACCTGCGCTTCCTCGGCACGTTCGTGACCGGTCTCGTGCTCGTGCTGCTCGGCATCGCGACCGTGAACTTCTACGTCAGCGTCGTGCCCCTGCCGCCGGCACTGCAGTCGGCCTGGCTCGTGATCCACGTGTTCGTGGCCACCTCGGCGGTCGGATTCCTCGCGCTGGGCTTCGCGCTCTCGGTCGTGCAGCTCATGCAGGCGCGACGCGAGTCGTTCGCGGCGTCCGCCAAGGCCGTCAAGCAGAACTTCCTCGCGACGCTGCCCGACTCGGCGACGCTCGAGAACCTCGCCTACCGGGTCATCATCATCGGCTTCATCCTGTGGACGTTCACCCTGATGGCGGGCGCGATCTGGGCCGAGGCCGCATGGGGCCGCTACTGGGGCTGGGACACCAAGGAGGTGTGGACCTTCATCATCTGGGTGGTCTACGCCGGGTACATCCACGCGCGGGCGACCCGCGGCTGGCGCGGCTCGCGGTCGGCGTGGCTGGCGATCATCGGCTTCTCGACGGTGCTGTTCAACTTCACCGTGGTGAACCTGTTCTTCAAGGGCCTGCACGCCTACTCGGGCCTCTGATCCGTACGCGGCGCTGAGCCGCGAGACCTCCCGTGCCTGCACGTCGGTTCAGGGCGCGCCCGGTTGCAGCACGCGCCTGCGGCGGGCATGCTCGCCCTGTGCGCAGTTCCCTCCTCGAACGCGAGACCGAACTCGACGAGCTGCGTGCGGCCGTGCGGGAGGCGGCGGCCGGGCGCGGCCGTGTCGTGCTGCTCCACGGCGAGGCGGGCATCGGCAAGACCACCCTCGTGGCGGCGCTGCGGGCCGATCCGCCGGCGGGCGCCCGGGTGCTCGTCGGGTCATGCGACGCGATGTCGACGCCGCGCACGCTCGGTCCGCTCCGGGACCTCGCCGCCGTGGTGGGGCCGCGACTGGGCGAGGC
>NZ_WJSP02000133.1 GCF_009720255.1 Agromyces humi
CCACGGCGACGAGGGCCAGGGGGCCCGCGTCGATCTTCGCCCTTATCGTGGGGCGTCCGGTCAAGATCGGTGGCACCCTTGACGCGGCGAAGGCGGAGCCGTCCGTCACGGTCGAACCCGTCGGTCCACTTCGTCGGGCTCGACGCCGCCCACGTGATCGCCGCGATCACCGACCCTTGGCCGCGCGAGGCCCGCGCCGAGGGCATCGCGACCTTCGTGCCCGGGGCGCCGCCCGCGACCATCCACGAACTGCCCGAGTGGCTCGCGACCGCGTGCGTCGTGCCCACCGAAGACCTGGAGCTCCTGTGACCCTCGACCCGCACCTCGCGTACGCCCGCCGCATGGACCGCGCCGACGGTCTCGCGCACTACCGCAAGCGCTTCGCCGGCACCGACACCGACCTCGTGTACTTCGACGGCAACTCGCTCGGCCGCCCGCCGGTGTCGGCCATCGAACGCGTCGAGCGCTTCATGCGCGAGGACTGGGGCGGCCGGCTCATCCGCGGATGGGACGAGTCGTGGATGCAGCTGCCGTTCGAGATCGGCGACCGCATCGGCCGCGCCGTGATCGAGGCCAAGCCGGGCCAGACGGTCATCGGCGACTCCACCACCGTGCTCCTCTACAAGCTCGCCCGCGCCGCGGTCGACGCGCAGCTCGCCCGCGACCCCGCGCGCCGCGAGATCATCGTCGACAGCGACAACTTCCCGACCGACCGCTACGTGCTCGAGGGCATCGCGACCGAGCGCGGCATGCGGCTGCGCTGGATCGAGGTCGACCCCGCGTCGGGCGTGACGCCCGAGCAGCTCGCCGAGGCGGCCGGCCCCGAGACGGCACTCGTCGTGCTCAGCCACGTCGCCTACCGCTCGGCCTACCTCGCCGACGCCCCCGAGCTCACGCGCATCGCGCACGATGCCGGCGCGCTCATCCTGTGGGACCTGTGCCACTCGGCCGGATCGGTGCCGATCAAGTCCGACCTCTGGGGGTTCGACCTCGCCGTCGGCTGCACGTACAAGTACCTCAACGGCGGTCCGGGGTCGCCGGCGTTCGCCTACGTCCGAGACGACCTGCAGGGCGTGCTCAGCCAGCCGATCCAGGGCTGGATGGGCACGGCCGACGTGTTCAGGATGGGGCCCGGGTACACGCCCGCCACCGGCATCCGTCGCTTCATCAGCGGCACCCCGCCCATCGTCGGCATGATCGCCATGGAGGAGACCCTCGCGATGATCGAGGAGGCCGGCATGCCGGCCGTGCGCGCGAAGTCGGTCGCCCTCACGTCGTTCGCCATCACGGTCGCCGACGAGTGGCTCGGACCGCTCGGCGTCACGCTCGCCTCACCCCTCGACCCCGACGAGCGCGGCGGCCATGTCACGCTCAACCACCCGGCCATGCGGGAGGTCACCGCGCGCCTCTGGCAGCGCGACGTCATTCCCGACTACCGCGATCCCGGGGGCCTGCGCCTCGGCCTCTCACCGCTCTCGACGAGCTTCGAAGAGGTGCACCGCGGCCTCGAGGCGGCGCGCGACACGCTGAAGACCGTGCTCACCGAACGGGCCGGACTGGCCTGACGGGGGTTCTACTCGCCGCGCTCGGGACTGTCAATCGGCTCGACCGCAGCCGGGCGCCCTCGCATGCTGGCCCCAAGAGCCGTCGAGCCCGTCGACGGCGGAAAGGGGCGACATGCCACGGCAGATCCGAACGACCATGATCATCCTCGGGGTCGTCAGCATCGTGGCCGCGCTCGGCCGGCGGTTCGCACCGCGCCTGCGGGAGTACGCGGCGGCGAGTGAGGCGTTCTGGGCGAACCCGAAGGTCATCAAGGCCCGCGAGAAGGCGTGGGCCCAGGCCCGGCGCCAGGTCGGCGCCCAGACGGCTGGGGGTCGCGCATGAGCGAGACGACCGGCACGACCGCGACGACCGATGCCGAGGCGCACGGCGGTCCGACCATGAGCCAGATGGCCGCGGGCGGCACGGGCACCAGCAGCAGCAGCAGCCCCAGCTCGACCGGCGGCACCGGCAGCAGCAGCCGGCGGGAGTCCCCGGCCGGCCCAGGCCAGACGGGCGACGAGCGCCGCGAACCCGTCGACTCGGTCGGCGGGTCGGAGGGGCTTCCGGGTCGCGTGCTCGAGATGCTCCGCGAGCGGCCCGTCGCGGTCGGCGGTGCCGTCCTCGCGTGCGTCGCCGTCGTCGTGCTCCTGGTCGTCCGCGCCCTGCGGCGGACCTAGGCGCGACCGACCGGTGCGGCATCCGCACGGGCACGGCGGTCGCCGATGATCACCGCGATGATCACGGCGGCCGCCAGCCCGGCCTCGCCGATCGCCGAGACCCAGAGCCGGGGCTCGCTGATCACGAGCGTGATGCCGAGGAGCACGTGCAGCGCGCTCGTGTAGAGCACGATCGTGCGGCCCGCGACGACGCGACCGCGGTTCACGAACACCAGCGCGACGATGAGCCCGATGCCCATGAAGATGTTGTAGAAGCCGACGTTCACCGTCCACAGCCGCACGGCATCGTACTCGCCCGGCTCGATGAGGAAGATCCCGTAGAGCTCGGGGCTTCGGTAGAAGAACGCCTCCATCACGCCGACGGCGATGAGCGTGAGCGCCTCGAGGGCGGCGAGCACCTGCGCGACCTTGTTCATGGCGCACATTCTCGTCCCGCCGCGCCGCGACCGCACCGGTGCGCCCACCAAGGCGGCGGGGTGCGTCACGAGGACGGGGCGGATGCCGCGGCACGTCGCCGCGGCATCCGCTCGGTCATTCGGCTCGCGCCGCCTCGTCGGCCGGCTGCCCCATCGCCTCGTCGGCCGGCTGCCCCATCGCCTCGTCGGCCGGCTGCCCCATCGCCTCGCCGGAGCGCACCGCGGCGCCCCAGTCGACGGTCAGCTTCGGCTTGGCGTAGAACAGCACGACGAGCGCGCCGACGGCGAAGCCGAGGATCGGCAGCCACATCGACTGCGACATCGCGGCCGTGAAGCCCTCGAGCACCTGCGGCGGCATGCCGCTCGAGCCCGCGCTCGCCTGCTCTGCGGCCTGCGTGTCGAATCCGGGCAACTCGGCGGCGAGCCGCGCGTTGAGCAGGGCGGCGATGGCCGCGCTGCCGAGCACGGAGCCGACCTGGCGGGTGGTGTTGTAGACGCCCGAGCCGGCTCCGGCCTGCGACGGCGGGAGGTTGCGAGTGGCCGACGACGCGAGCGGTGCCCAGATGCCCGAGAGGCCCAGTCCGAGCAGGCCCGACGGGATGAGCAGCACCCAGAGCTCCTGGTCGGGGGTGAGGAGCGTCGACGTCCACCAGAGTGCGAGGGCGGTGACCACGAAGCCGCTGAACGCGATCCACTTCGGGTCGACGCGATCGATGAGCCGGCCAACGAACGGGGCGGCGACACCGGTCACCAGTGCCATCGGCACGAGCATCAGCGCCGCCTGCGTCGGGGTGAGGCCGCGGGCCACCTGGTAGTAGAAGGCGAGCGGGAGGGGCATGGCCACGATGGCGAAGCCGACGAGCGAGATGGCGACGTTCGACAGCGAGAAGTTGCGGTCGCGGAACAGCGGCAACGGCAGCAGCGGCTCGGCCGGGTTGAACCGCTGCCACACGACGAACCCGACCAGCACGACGATGCCGGTGATGATGAGGCCCCACACCGTGATCGGGCCGACGATAGTGCCCCAGTCGTAGGTCTCGCCCTCCTGGATGCCGAAGACGACGAGGAACATGCCGACCGCGCTGAGCGCGACGCCAAGCCAGTCGAAGCGGTGCGAGTGGGTCTCGAGATTCGGCACGAGCCGCCACGCGAGGATGAACGCGACGATGCCGACGGGCACGTTCACGAAGAAGATCCACTCCCAGCCGAGCGAGTCGACGAGCACGCCGCCGAGGATCGGCCCGACGAGCGTCGCCACTCCCGCCACGGCACCCCAGAGGCCCATGGCCGCGCCGCGCTGGTTGGGCGGGAAGATCCGGGTGATCACGGCCATCGTCTGCGGCGTCATGAGCGCGGCGCCGAGGCCCTGCACGGCGCGCGCCGCGATGAGCATCGTGATGTCGCCCGAGAACCCGCACCAGAGCGACGCGAGCGTGAAGACCACCAGCCCGATCATGTACACGCGCTTGGGGCCGAACCGATCGCCGAGACGGCCCGTGATGAGCAGCGGCACCGCGTACGCGAGCAGGTAGGCGCTCGTGACCCAGAGCACCGCGGTGATGTCGGTGTCGAGGTCGCGCAGGATCGCCGGGTTGGCGATCGAGACGATCGTCGAGTCGACGAGGATCATGAAGAAGCCGATGACCAGCGCCCAGAGGGCGGGCCAGGGCTTGCGTTGCGGTTCCATCGTGTCCTTCGTGTCCGTTCCGTGGTCGTCAGTCGGTGAGCCCAGCAGTCAGCCGGCGCACAACTCAGTCGGTGGGGGCCGCCCAGTGCAGGCGGCCGCTGCGGAGCTCGTCGATCGTCTGCTCGAGCCAGTCGAGCTCGGCCGTGAGCATGGCGCGGGTGTAGTGCACGTTGAGCACGTAATGCCGCGCGATGCCCTTCTCGGCGATGTGCGCGAGCCCCCTGTCGATGACCGCGGTGAACTCGCGGATGCGCGCGACGCGCTCGGCGAGCAGCTCGGCGACCCGCTCGGGCGGCAGGTTGTGGGCCTCGCCGATCGCCACGGGGAACTCGGGGAACTCGTTGACGAACTCCCCGAGCATCTGCTCGAGCGTCGAGCGCACGGCGTCGCGTCCGGCCTCGGTGATGGCGTAGACCGTGCGCTCGGGCCGGTTGCCCTCGCGCTCCACGCCGGTCTCGGCGATGTACCCGTCGGCCGCGAGTCGTTCCACGGCGCGATAGAGCGAACCGGCGCTCACCTTCACGACGCGGTCCTCCCGGCGCTGGAGCATCAGTTGGTACATCTCGTACGGATGCATCGGGCGCTCGGTGAGCAGCGCGAGCGTCGAGAGTGCCAATGGGGTGAGTCGAGACATCCGCGCTCCCTTCGCTCGATGTCAGCAGCTATTCCGTGCGGAATAGTACGTGCGGAACGCAGCGACCGCAACCTCGCCGCCGCCGCACCCGCGCGGATCGAGGACCCACCGCCGGTAGCACCCGATTCGCTGGATTGGCAACCCCGACCCCCCTTTCGGGCGGCCCCGAGGCGGCGCGCGTAGCATGACGGCATCGCAACGACGGAAGGTGGAACCCATGACTGACACGGACCGCAACATCGCCGACGCGACGACGGCAGGCAGCGCAGCAGACCACACGGCCAACCTGGCGGCCGGAACGGCGGAGGACCTCGCCGGCGGCGTGCGCGACACCACGCGCGACGCCGCGGAGGCGGCCGACGACGCGAAGGAGCAGGTGGCCGGAGCGGTCAACGACGTGATCGACAGCGCCAAGGCCAAGGCCGCGGATGTCGCGGAGAAGGCCGCCGACGCCGCCGAGACGGTCACCGCGCAGGCCAAGGACGCGTACGCGAACGCCAGGAGCGCCGCGGACGAGGGCGTCGGCTACGTGAAGGCGCGCTACCGCGAGAACCCCGGCCTCGTCATCGGCATCGCCGTGGCCGCGCTCGCGGCGGTCGGCATCATCGTGCGCGCGATCTCGCGACGCTGACGCCCGGCGAGGGGCATCCGCGGTCTCCCGATAGAATCGAGGCATCCACACCCTCGACACCGGACGGAGAACCGCGGTGCCCACCATCGTCGTCGAAGTGATGCCCAAGGCCGAGTTGCTCGACCCCCAGGGGAAGGCCGTCGCGGGCGCCCTCGCCCGCACGGGCCGCAGCGGGTTCTCTGGCGTGCGCATCGGCAAGCGCTTCGAACTCACCGTCGACGGCCCTGTCGACGACGCCCTGAAGGCCAGCGTGCAGCAGATCGCCGAGGAGATCCTCTCGAACTCGGTCATCGAGGACGTCGTGGGCATCCACTACGAGCAGTCCAACGCCGAACTCGCCGAGGAGGCCGCGCACGAGTCCGCCGAGCACTCCGACTCGGGCTACGTCGCCCCCGCGGGCGAGACGCACTGAGGCCGGCTGACATGCGCATCGGCGTCATCACGTTCCCCGGCTCGCTCGACGACCGCGACGCGCAGCGCGCCGTGCGGCTCGCGGGCGCCGAGCCCGTCGCCCTCTGGCACGGCTCGCACGACCTCGACGGCGTCGACGCGCTCATCCTGCCGGGCGGCTTCAGCTACGGCGACTACCTGCGCTGCGGAGCGATCGCCTCGCTCAGCCCGATCATGACCGAGGTCGTGGATGCCGCGAACGCGGGCATGCCCGTGCTCGGCATCTGCAACGGCTTCCAGATGCTCACCGAGGCGCACCTGCTCGAGGGCGGCCTGATCCGCAACGACCACGGCGCGTTCATCTGCCGCGACCAGGTACTGCGGGTCGAGAACACCTCGACCGACTGGACGAGCGGCTTCGACGCCGGCCAGGAGATCACCATCCCGCTGAAGAACGGCGAGGGCGGCTTCATCGCCGACGACGACACCCTCGACCGGCTCGAGGGCGAGGGCCGCGTGGTGTTCCGCTACGTCGACGTGAACCCCAACGGCTCGCTCCGCGACATCGCGGGCATCTCGAACGCCCGCGGCAACGTGGTCGGCCTCATGCCGCACCCCGAGCACGCCGTCGAGCCCGGCTTCGGCCCCGACACCGCCGCCGCCATGCGGTCGGGCGTCGACGGCCTCGCGTTCTTCACGAGCGTCGTGCGCCGGGCACTCGTCGAGGCCTAGCCCGGCTGACCGGGCGGATGCCGCGGCGCGGCATCCGAACCAGACCGCGCCCGAGCGGGCGGTGCGGCCATGGCCGCCCCGCCCGCTCGGAGATCGGTTCAGAAGGACGCCGGGATGACGCCATCGTCGGTCTGGTAGCCCGTGACCGGCGCGTGCGGGATCTCTTCCCAGCGTGCCGGGTCCTCCTGCTGCACCTCGCCCGTCGCCATGCCCACGAGCAGCTCGCTGAGGGCCCGGACGTTCTGCTGGATCGACTTGCCGCGCGCCTTCTGGCCGAGGCTGCCGTCGGACGTGTTGCCGCTCGTCTCGAAGAAGATCGCCGGGTTGCTGTGGCCCTCGGGGTTGAGCCCGTCGTGGTTCAGCCCGAGCATCATCGCCGAGACAACGCCTCCCTTGATGTCGATCTCGAGGCTGCCGCCGACCTGGTAGCGATCCATGTTGACGTAGCCGACCTTCGAGAGCTCGTCGTAGACGTGGACGTGCATCTGCCGGGTGAGCAGGTCGTACGCGCCGCCCTCGACCGTCGGCAGGGTGGGTCCGCCGGGAGCGAGCGAGATGCCGAGCGAGAGCGTCACCTCGTCGCCCGTGCCGTACTCGGTCTTGAGTCCCTGGTGATGGATGTCGACGGCGAACGCCGGGTCCACCATGGTCCAGTACTCGTAGAACGCCTCGGACTCGGCGGCCTCGAACTTGCCGACGCCCCAGTCGCGGTTCAGGTCGATGCGCTTCTCGGAGCCGTCCTGCAGCACGGTGTGCCGGATGTTGAGCTCGGAGCCGTCGGGGTTGTACATGGGGATGACGTGGAACGTGTAGGTCTCACGCAGCAGCTTCCAGTCGGGCGAGCCGTTGGTGCCGAGCTCCTTCAGCACCGCGAGGAGCGACTCGGTGCCGTAGGGCTCGTTCCCGTGGATGCGTCCCTGCAGCCAGACCTGCTCAGGGCCGTCGCCGACCGTCGCGACGTAGAGGTCCCGACCCTGCTCCGTGGTCGTGACGGCGGTGCCTGCCTCGGCGAGCGTGAAGACGTCGACGCCGAAGCGCGCGGTCTTCTCGATTCGCCCGAGCTCGGCGACGAGGCCGTCATAGGTGACGATGCTGGCGGTGTTGGTGTTGCCGTTGGGCGACGGGAAGTTCGCGTCCGCCAAGGCGGGCGAGCCGGCGGCGAGCGGCGCGCCGACCGCGAGGGCTGCGGCGGCGGCGAGGACGGTGAGGCGACGGCGGTTCGGCGGCTTCAGGCCAATGGTCATGTGGAACTCCCCCTTGAGATCGATGTGCCGCCAAATGCGACACGGTCTCCGGGAGCGAGCCTTGGAATAGGCTTTCCCGGAGACGTCTTCGCAGCCTACGGAGGGACGAGGGCACAGTTCAAGAGACGCGCGTCCGCGGTGCACGTCCTGGGCGGGCCGATCGTCCGGCTGCTGGACTCCGAGCCGATTCATGGACTGCTGAGGGCGCCTGCATAGGCCCGCGGCGCATCCTGCGGTGAGGTGCGGGGATCACGCCCCGCCTCGTCCCGGAGGTTTCCGACATGAGTGCCACTGCCCCGACGCAGCCCGTCGCCCCGCGACCCTTCGAACCCGGTGCGCCGCCTCCCGCCGGCTCTGCCCGCGTGCCGTCGAACGTGCCGCCAGCGGATGCCCACCATGTGCCGTGGTACCGACGCGCCTGGGTGCTCGCCATCGGCGCGGTGCTGCTCGCCCTGCTCTGCTTCGCGAGCGGGTTCGTCGCGGGCACCGCGGCGTCGCTGTTCGACGGCTTCGGCGCCGGGCCCGGCAGGGGAATGGTGCAGGACGGACGAGGATTCCCCGACGACGGCTTCCGGCCCGGCGACGGGAACCTCCCGCCGATGTCCGGCGACTCCGGCTCCCAGCAGGGCTGACTCCGAGCCGCGGAGCGCGGCAGGATGGGACGATGACCGACGCGCGCCGACCCGAACCACTCCCCTCCGAGCTCGAAGCGACCATCGCCGAGATCTTCGAGCGCCGCGACCGCGAGCACATGCAGCCGACGATCGACGCGTTCCTCGGCCTGCTGGCCGAGCACCCGGGTCGGCCAGAGGTGCTCTACGAGGTGGGCGGCGCCTACGACACCGCCGGCGAGGAGGAGACCGCCGCCGGATACTACGAGTCCGCGCTCGCCGCCGGGCTCGCCGGGGAAACGCTGCGCAAGTGCCTGCTGCAGTACGGCAGCACGCTGCGCCTGCTGGGCCGGCTCGAGGAGTCCGTCGCGCGGGCGCGCGGCATCCGGCGCGCACTATCGTGAGCACATGGTGCGCAGGCCGTTCGCCTTCGGGAACTTCCTCAACTGGATGATGCGCCGACGAGCGCATCCGC
>NZ_WJSP02000134.1 GCF_009720255.1 Agromyces humi
CGACCGCGGCCATCACGCGGCCCGGCGCTCGCTCGTAGTAGTCGGCCGCGAACTCGGGGAACCGGGACGCCTCGCCGATGAGCAGGCGCCGCAGCGGCACCACGCGGCCGCCCAGCACGGATGCCGCGAGCTCGCGTGCGAGCGCGATGAGCGCCGCCTCGACATCGTCGGCCTCGGCCGTCGTCGACGCGAACTCCAACGAGAATCGCTCCGCCGTCGCGATCGCGCGCCCGATGATCGCTCGGAAGAGCTGCTCCTTGTCGTCGAAGACGTTGTACACGGTGCGCTTCGAAACGCCGGCCTCGGCGGCGATGTCGTCGACGCTCGTGCCGGGGTAGCCGCGCTGGAGGAAGACGCGGGCCGCGGCGTCCATGATGAGCGCGCGCGAACGCGTGATCCGGGGGTCCTCGTAGTCGGTCCGGTCCGCCGTCGGCTGCGTGCTCATCGATCCTCTTCTGCACTCATCGGTTTACTTTTGTATTGCACGGTGCAATACTACACCCGTGAGGGCAATAGTGCTCTCGCCACGACGCCCATCCGGAAGGTGCGCACCATGTCCGCCACGACTCCCGCCCCCGCCCCCTCGTCCGGCCCGACGTTCGACCGGGGCCGTGCCGTCACGAAGTCGCTGCTGGGATGGGGCGTCGTGGCCGGTCCGTTCTACCTCATCGTCGGGCTCGCGCAGGCGTTGCTCGTGCCGGGCTTCGACCTCTCCCGGCACGCACTCAGCCTGCTGCTGCTCGGCCCGCTCGGCTGGATCCAGGCGGCCAACCTCGTGCTCAGCGGCCTCATGGTGCTCGCGGCCGCGGTCGGGTTCGCCCGACTGCTGCCCGGCCGTCGCGGCGGCTGGGCGAGCGTGCTCCTCGGGGTGTACGGCGTCAGCCTCTTCGCCGCCGCGATCTTCCCGCCGGATGCCACGGGCGGCTTCCCGCCGGGTGGCACGGACGCCACGACCGCGTCGCCGAGCGGGCTCCTCCACCTGCTGGCCGGCACGATCGGGTTCCTCAGCCTGGCTGCGGCGGCGGTCGTCATCGGCACGTGGTTCCGTCGCGAGGGGCGCCGGGGGATGGCGACGGTCTCGTTCGTCGCCGCGGCGGTCGTCGTGGTCGGCTTCCTCGGCGGTGCGGCGCTCGCCATGGTGCCCGCGGGCGTGGGCCTCCTCTGGCTCGCGGTGGTCGCCGGCTGGGTGTGGCTCGCCGTCGCCTCGCTCACGGCGTACCGGATGGCCCCGCGGCCCGATCTCCGATGACACCGAGGGGCCTTCGTGATTGCGCTCTCAGCGATATCAGCCGAGCGGATGATGTCGGAGGGTAGGGGTTCGATGCAGACTAGCGGGTGCGATATCGAGCGGGGGCTCGAGATCGCCGCCGGCGGGTCCCTCCTTCGTCTCCCGTCTTCACCCCTTCCTCTCGGAGAACCATGCTCGGAAAACTCCTCATCCGCTACTTGAAGCCCTACAGGTGGTTGCTGCTCGGTGTGCTGGCCTTCCAGTTCGTCTCCGCGCTCGCCAGCCTCTACCTGCCCAGCCTGAACGCCGACATCATCAACAACGGCGTCTCGAAGGGCGACACCGAGTACATCTGGTCCACCGGCATGTTCATGCTCGCCATCTCCCTCGGGCAGATCATCGCGGCCATCATCGCCACGTACTTCGCCGCGAAGGCCGCGATGCGCGCCGGCCGCGACATCCGCAACGACGTGTTCGACAAGGTGAGCGCGTTCTCGGAGCGCGAGGTCTCGCAGTTCGGGCCCGGTTCGCTTATCACCCGCAACACGAACGACGTGCAGCAGGTGCAGATGCTCGCGATGATGGGCGCGACCATGCTCATCAGCGCGCCGCTGCTCGCAGTGGGGGGCATCATCATGGCGCTCTCGCAGGATGTCGGCCTCAGCTGGCTGATCGGGGCGTCGGTACTCACGATCCTCGTCGTCGCGGTCATCGTGATCAGCCGCATGGTGCCGCTGTTCCGCAGCTTCCAGGTGAAGCTCGACGCCGTGAACCGGATCCTCCGCGAGCAGCTCACGGGCATCCGCGTGGTGCGCGCCTTCGTACGCGAACCGATCGAGGAGGAGCGGTTCCGCGGGGCCAACACCGACATCATGGACGTCGGGCGCCGCGTCGGCACCCTCTTCATCACGCTGTTCCCCTTCTTCATGCTCGTGATCAACGTGACGATCATCGGCGTGATCTGGTTCGGCGCCATCGAGGTCAACGACGGCGAGGTGCAGATCGGCACCCTGTTCGCCTTCATGCAGTACATCGGCCTGATCCTCGGCGGCGTCCTCATGGCGGCCTTCACGACGATCATGATCCCCCGCGCAGCCGTCTCGGCCGAGCGCATCAGCGAGGTCCTCGCGAGCGAGTCCACGCTCACGCGCCCCGAGAACCCGGTCGTGGCATTCCCCGAGGTCGGATCGGTCGAGTTCCGCGACGCGGAGTTCGCCTACCCCGGCGCGGAGTCCCCGGTGCTGCACGGCATCACCTTCCGGGCCGAGCCCGGCGAGACCGTCGCGATCGTCGGCTCCACCGGCGCCGGCAAGACGACGCTCATCTCGCTCATCCCGCGACTGTTCGACGCGACGAGCGGCTCCATCCGGGTCAACGGCGTCGACGTTCGCGAGGCCGACCTCGACCACCTGTGGAAGACGATCGGCCTCGTGCCGCAGCGTCCCTTCCTCTTCGCAGGCACCGTGGCGTCGAACCTGCGATTCGGTCGTGAGGAGGCCACTGACGCCGAACTCTGGCACGCGCTCGAGATCGCTCAGGGCCGCGACTTCGTGGCCGACATGGAGGGCGGGCTGAACGGCCGCATCGCACAGGGCGGCACCAACGTGTCGGGCGGCCAGCGCCAGCGGCTCGCCATCGCCCGGGCGATCGTGCACAACCCCGACATCCTCGTCTTCGACGACTCGTTCTCGGCGCTCGACCTCACCACCGATGCCAGGTTGCGGCAGGCGTTGTGGCGGGAGCTGCCACAGGTCACCAAGATCGTCGTGGCACAGCGCGTCTCGACGATCACCGACGCCGATCGCATCGTCGTGCTCGACGACGGCGGCATGGTGGGCATCGGCACGCACGAGGAGCTCCTCGAGACGTCGACGACGTACCGCGAGATCGTGGAATCCCAGCTCGGAGTGGAGGCAACGGCATGAGCGCCGACACGAACAAGACGAACGGCCGCGCCCGCGGGCGGGCCCGGCAGGCGGAACCCCAGGAGATGACCGAAGAGGAGCGCATCGAGCACGAGCTCGCCGAAGAGGCGCGCCGCAACTCCGGATCGTGGGACAGCGTCGCGCCCGGGAAGGCCCAGGACTTCGGCGCCAGCTTCCGACGCATGCTCGGGCTCCTCAACCCGTGGAAGTGGTCGTTCGCGTTCGCCTCCCTCCTCGGCGCCATCGGCGTCGTGCTCACCGTCATCGCGCCGAAGGTGCTCGCCGAGGCGACGAACCTCATCTTCGAGGGCGTCATCTCCCTGCAGCTGCCCGCGGGCGTCACGCAGGAACAGGCCGTCGCCGGCCTGCGTGCCGCGGGCCAGGAGGACCTCGCGAACATCGTGGAGGCGGCGGGCACGCTGACGCCCGGCCAGGGCATCGACTTCGTCGCCCTGAGCCAGGTGGTCATCACCGTGCTGATGCTCTACATCGCCGCTTCGGTGCTGTCGTGGGTGCAGGGGTACGTGATCAACGTCATCATGGTGCGGGCCATGTGGCGACTGCGCGAAGACGTCGAGGCGAAGGTGCACCGCCTTCCGCTGAGCTACTTCGACCGGGTGCAGCGCGGCGAGCTCATCTCGCGCGTCACGAACGACATCGACAACATCACGCAGACGATGCAGCAGTCGCTCTCGAGCGCGCTCACGAGCGTGCTCACCGTGGTCGGCGTCGTGATCATGATGTTCTCGATCTCGTGGCAGCTCGCGCTCGTCACCCTCGTCTCGCTGCCGCTCATGGGCGTGATCTTCGGCGTGATCGGTCCGAAGTCGCAGGCCGCGTTCGGCGTGCAGTGGAAGAAGGTCGGGCGCCTCAATGCCCGCGTCGAGGAGTCCTTCTCGGGACACGCCCTCGTGAAGGTGTTCGGCCGCGAGTACGACTCGAGCCAGAACTTCCGAGCCGAGAACCAGGAGCTCTACGAGGCCGCGTTCAAGGCGCAGTTCCTCTCGGGCATCATTATGCCCGCCATGATGTTCATCGGGAACCTCACCTACGTGGGCATCGCCGTGCTCGGCGGGCTCATGGTCGCGAGCGGCCAGCTGCGGCTCGGTGACGTGCAGGCGTTCATCCAGTACTCGCAGCAGTTCACCCAGCCCCTCTCGCAGCTCGGCGGCATGGCCGCCGTGGTGCAGTCGGGCACGGCCTCGGCCGAGCGCGTGTTCGAGCTGCTCGACGCCGAGGAGCAGGAGCCCGACGGCGCCGACGCACCCGCGGCGGTCGACGGCGACGGCACGATCGAGTTCCAGAACGTCTCGTTCGCCTACACTCCCGAGCGTCCGCTGATCCGCGACCTGTCGTTCCGGGTGGAGCCGGGCCAGACGGTCGCGATCGTGGGGCCGACCGGAGCCGGCAAGACGACGCTCGTGAACCTCATCATGCGGTTCTACGAGCTCGACGGTGGCCGCATCCTCCTCGACGGCCAAGACATCGCCGACCTCACCCGGTACGACGTGCGCGCACGCACCGGCATGGTGCTGCAGGACCCGTGGCTGTTCGCCGGAACCATCCGCGAGAACATCCGCTACGGCCGCGAGTCGGCGACCGACGAGGAGATCCTCGAGGCCGCCCGGGCGACGTACGTCGACCGGTTCGTGCACTCGCTGCCCGACGGGTACGAGACCGTCCTCGACGAGGACGCATCGAACGTGTCGGCGGGTGAGAAGCAGCTCATCACGATCGCCCGCGCGTTCGTGGCGCAGCCGTCGGTGCTGATCCTCGACGAGGCGACCTCCTCGGTCGACACCCGCACGGAGCTGCTGCTGCAGCACGCGATGGCGGCCCTCCGCGAGGGTCGCACGTCGTTCGTGATCGCGCACCGGCTCTCGACGATCCGCGATGCCGATCTCATCCTGGTGATGGAGCACGGCGACATCGTCGAGCAGGGCAGCCACGACGAGCTGATCAAGCGGCAGGGCGCATACTGGCGCCTGTACAACTCGCAATTCGAGCAGGCCGCCACCGACCTCGACGCGGAGGCCGCCCTCGTGCAGCCCGAGGCGGCGCCCGCCGGCGCGGCATTCGAGGCCGGGTACGAGGCCAAGGTCGACGCGGCCGCGGAGGGCGCCGACCTGTAGCAAGGCCCCGGCGCAGCGCGCCGACGGCGCGCGAGCGCATCGAACGAGCGGATGTCCCACCACGGGGCATCCGCTCGTTCGCGTTCCGGGCACGAGGCCACGTCAGCTCGACCGGCCCGGTTAGGCTGGAACGGCGGCGGCTCGCACCGGAGGCCGCCGTCATCCGTTCCTCCCCGTGAAGGTCTCGTGACGACTGCCATCCCTCCCGTGCGCGCCTGGCGCCTGTGGCTGGTGTGGGGTGTCGGCGTCGCCGCCTACGTCGTCTCGGTCACGAACCGCACCTCGCTCTCGGCGGTCGGCGTCGATGCGGCGGTGCGCTTCGACGCGGATGCCTCGGTGCTGTCCCTGTTCGCGGTGGTGCAGCTCGCCGTCTACGGCGCGATGCAGATCCCGGTCGGGCTCCTCCTCGACCGCTTCGGCGCGCGGCCCATCATCACGGCCGGCATGTTCCTCATGGCGATCGGCCAGCTCGTCATGGCCTTCGCGCCCGACGTGGGCACGGCGATCTTCGCGCGGATGCTCGTCGGCGCGGGCGACGCCGCGGTCTTCCCGAGCGTGCTCCGCGTGGTGGCGGTGTGGTTCCCCGAACGGCAGGCGCCGTTCCTCGTGCAGATGACCGGCATCGTCGGCCAGACCGGGCAGCTGCTCGCGATCCTGCCGATGGCCGCGATCCTGCACGCCTCGACCTGGAGTGTCGCGTTCGGCAGCCTGGCGGGGCTCGGTGCGCTCTTCACCGTGCTCACGTTCGCGGTCATCCGAAACCGGCCTCCCGATCGCGACGCGGATGTCTCGGTGGACACCGCCACCGGCGCCATCCACGCGGTGACCTCGTCGGCCGACCTGCGCGAGGGCTTCCGCGAGTCGTGGGCGCACCCGGCGACCCGCCTCGCGTTCTGGTCGCACTTCACGACGCCCTTCTCGGGTACCGCCTTCATCCTGCTGTGGGGATTCCCGTTCCTGACGGTCGGCGAGGGGCTCTCCCCCGCCATGGCCTCGCTGATCTTCAGCGTCTACGTCGTCTTCGGCATGGTCGCCGGTCCGGTGATCGGCGCGCTCTCGAGCCGGCATCCGATGCGGCGATCACGGATGCTGGTGCTCCCCGTCATCGGCATCCAGGCGCTGGTGTGGCTGGTGGTGATCGCGTGGCCGGGCCCGGCGCCGATCTGGCTGCTCTTCGTGCTGGCCTTCGCCCTGAGCACCGGTGGTCCGGCGTCGATGATCGGCTTCGACCACGCCCGGACGTTCAATCCGAGTCACCGCCTCAGCACTGCCACGGGCATCGTGAACGTCGGCGGATTCCTCGCCGCCTTGCTTGCGATCCTCTTCATCGGCATCGCGATGGACGCGCAGGGTGCGGGCACGCCCGACACGTACAGCCTCGACGCGTTCCGCATCGCGTTCCTCACCCAGGTGCCGCTGTGGGCCCTCGGATCGGCGTTCATCGTGTGGGAACGCAAGCGCACGCGGGTGCACATCGGCCTCGACGAACCGCGTACGCGTCGCCGCGACCGCTGGAGGCGCTAGGAGCGCGGTGCCCCGCCGTGCCGGACGCGCGCCTCGGGGCTCAGGCCACCGAGGCGCGACGTCGTAGGGTATGCGGCGGTCCGGGAACCGGACCTGACGCGACCCTTCGGGTCTGGGTCAAGCGTCCCAGTGAGCGTAGCAGGCCGTTTTCGAGTGAAGCTCAGCATTCGGTCAGGAAGCGTTGCGCGTGCCGCCAGTCGGTCTCAGCCGTCGAGCAGCGCCCGCAGGTCGTCGGCGCTGATCGTGTCGGCGCCGTCGAGCCCCGCGGCATCCGCGCCGTCCATCCCGGCGTCGAGGATCGACGCGACGAGCTCGCCCTTGCGGGCCTTCAGCGCCATGACCTTCTCCTCGATCGTGTCCTGCGCGACGAGCCGGTAAACCATGACCTGCTTCGCCTGTCCGATGCGGTGCGCGCGGTCGACGGCCTGGGCCTCGCTGGCGGGGTTCCACCACGGGTCGAGCAGGAACACGTAATCGGCCTCGGTGAGGTTCAGCCCGAACCCGCCGGCCTTCAGGCTGATCAGGAACACGGATGCCTCGCCGGCACGGAACCGCTCGATCTCGGCGTCGCGCCGGCGCACCGGCGTCGACCCGTCGAGGTACGCGTAGGGCACGCCCGCGGCATCCAGCCGACTCGCCACCCGACCGAGGAACGAGGTGAACTGGCTGAACACGAGGGCGCGGTGGCCCTCGGCGAGCACGTCGTCGAGTTGCTCGAAGAGCGCGTCGAGCTTGGCCGACGGGTACCCGGCGTAGCGCTCCTCGTCGACGAGCGTGGCGTCGAGGGCGAGCAGGCGCAGCAGGGTGAGCGACCGGTACACGATGAACCGCTGCCGGTCGAGGTCGTCGATGAGGCCGAGCAGCTTCTGCCGCTCGCGCTGCAGCACGGTGTCGTAGAGACGGCGGTGACGGGGTGCCAACTCGACCGTGAGCACCTGCTCCTGCTTGGGCGGCAGCTCGGGCGCCACGACCTCCTTCGTGCGGCGCAGGATGAGCGGCCGGATGCGGCGCCGCAGGCGCTCACGGCGCTCGGCGTTGCCGTCCTGCTCGATCGGCCGGCGGTAGCGCTCGTCGAACGCGCGGCGCGAGGGGAACAGGCCGGGCGCCACGATCCGCAGGATCGACCAGAGCTCACCGAGGTTGTTCTCGATGGGCGTGCCCGTGACGGCCAGGCGGAACGGCGCGCGGATGCCCCGGGCCGCCTCGTGCGCCTTCGTCGCCGCGTTCTTCACGAACTGCGCCTCGTCGAGCACGAGCCCGCCCCACTCGACCGCGGCGAAGGCCGCCGCCTCGAGGCGGAACACGGCGTAGGTGGTGACGACGAGGTCGGCGGACGCCGCGGCATCCGCGATACGACCGCGACGCTTGGCCTCGGTCGCCGTGACGCTCGCGACGCGGAGGCCCGGCGTGAACCGTTCGGCCTCACGCACCCAGTTCGAGGCGACCGACGTGGGCGCGACGACGAGGAACGGCCGCCCACCGTCTTCGTGGTCGCGCGCGTGGGCGATGAGCGCGAGCGTCTGCGCCGTCTTGCCGAGCCCCATGTCGTCGGCGAGCACGCCGCCGAGGCGGTTCGCCCAGAGGAACGCCAGCCAGCGGAATCCGGCCAGCTGGTATGGGCGGAGCGGCAGGGCGAGCCCGGCCGGCGGCTCGAGCTGCTCGACGCGCCCCTCCTCGAGCGCGGCCACGGTGCGACGCCAGTCGACCGCGGGCTCCGCGACGTCGGCGAGGTCCTCGAAGTCGGCCCAGAGGCTCGTCTGCGAGCGGTGGATGCGCAGGCCGGTCTCCCACTCGGCGAGCGTGCCGGCCTCCTCGATCAGCTCGCGCAGCGGCGCGAACACCGGCTGGTTGAGCATGAGGTAGCTCTTGTCGACGAGCAGGAGTCGCTTCTGCCCCTTTGAGAGCGCCCGGAACAGCGGCATGAACGGCACCAGCTTGCCGTCGACCGTCAGCACCACGCCGAGGTCGAACCAGTCGCGCTTGAGCGTCTCCACGGTGGTGACGGTGATGATGGGCTCGGCGGTGGCCTCGCGGTACTCGGGTCGTTCGCCGGTGACGTCGATGCGCAGGGAGCTGCCGACAGCGAGGCGTTCGAGTCGCGGCAGGCGTTCGGCGGTGAACTCGGCCGCGTCGACGCCGCGCAGCACCACGGCGTCGAGCGGCACCCAGCCCAGCTCATCGGCGACGCGCGCGAGCAGGTCGTCGTCGAGCTCGGGGTCCGCCGCGGCCGCG
>NZ_WJSP02000135.1 GCF_009720255.1 Agromyces humi
CGATGTCGGCGACCGCCCGGTCGTCCGACGGCCAACCGAGGTCGACCGTCACCACGTCGTCGCGCACGGCGCGCAGGGCGGCGATGGCGTCGAGGGCGAACGGATGCCGGTGCAGGTCCTTGCCCACCACGAGCACGGGCCCCGCCAGCGATGCCGGGTCTGCCAGGGGCGTCTCGGCCGAGATCGCGACGGCGCGCGCGGTGTCGAGCCACGTCGGCTTCCCGGGAACGGGTTCGACCGCGAACGGACCCCACGGCGCCACGCCCACGGCGATGTTCGCGACGGTGTCGATGCGCACGACGGTGCCGATGCGGGCGGATGCCGCGAGGCGCCCGGCTGCGGCATCCGACACCTCGAACGCGCCGGCGATGCGGGCGAGCTCGTCGCTCGCGTGCAGGGGTTCGAGCGAGGCCGCGTCGACCGACTCGGGCAGGACGGGCGCCGTCAGCGCCAGCTCGCGTACCCGCGCGGCTGCCTCGCGCACCCGCTCGGCCGGAAGCCGGCCCGAGTCGATGGCGGCCTCGATCGCGCCGACGATCTCATCGAGCTGGTCGTCGGTGTTGTCGCTGCCGATGCACAGCAGGTCGCAGCCGGCGACGAGGGCGCGCACGGCCGCCTCGGGGATGCCGTGCACGCCGCTCGCCCCCTGCATGTCGAGGGCGTCGGTGACGATGACGCCCTCGAACCCCAGCTCCCCGCGGAGCAGGCCGTGCACGATGCGCGGGGAGAGGGTGGCGGGCTGCTCCGCGTCGAGGCGGGGCAGGAGGAGGTGGGAGGTCATGATCGTGCGGGTGCCGGCCGCGATGGCCGCGGCGAAGGGCACGAGCTCGCGCTCGCGGAGGACGTCGAGCGGGACGTCGACGACGGGGAGCACCAGGTGCGAGTCGCCGTCGGTGTCGCCGTGGCCCGGGAAGTGCTTCGCGCTGGCCGCCACTCCGGTCGACTGGACGCCGTGCACCCAGGCGGCCGCGTGCCGCGCCGCGAGTGCCGCGTCGGTGCCGAAGCTGCGCACGCCGATGACCGGGTTGTCGGCATTCGAGTTCACGTCGACGTCGGGCGCGAACGTGACGGTGCAGCCGGTCGCGGCGAGCGCCTCGCCGACCGCTCGCGCGACGCGCTCGGTCAGCGCCGGATCGTCGATCCGGCCGAGGAGGGCGTTGCCGGGGTAGGGCGCACCGCGGTCGTAGAACAGCCGCGTGACATCACCGCCCTCCTCGTCGATCGCGATGACGGCGAGCGGGTTCGCCGTGCGCAGCGACGTGTTCAGCGCCAGGAGCTGGTCGGCCGAGGCGATGTTCTGGCCGAAGAGGCAGACCCCGCCGAGCCCGTCCTCGAGCCGGCGGAGGACCCAGGCGGGCGCCTCCGTGCCGTCGAACCCCGGGAGCAGGGTCGTGAGGATGTCCCGGCGCAGGTCGGTTCCCGCGCCGGTGAGGTGCTGCGCGGTCATCCCTTGACGGCCCCGCTCACGAGTCCGCTCGTCATCCGGCCCTGCACGAGCAGGAAGAAGACGATGACGGGGATGGCCATGAGGGTCGAGCCGGCCATGATCGCGGCCCAGTTCGTGGTGCCGTTCGCCACGAGGTAGGTGCGCAGCCACACGGGCAGCGTCATCATCTCGGGTCGGGCGTTCAGCACGAGCGCCATGATGAACTCGTTCCACGCCTGGATGAACCCGAAGACGCCCGTCGCGATGAGGCCGGGGGCGAGCAGCGGGAAGGTCACCCGCCAGAAGGCGCCGGCCCTGGAGCATCCGTCGATCATCGCCGCCTCCTCGAGCTCGGCGGGCACGCCGTTGACGAAGCCGCGCAGGGTCCAGATCGTGAACGGCAGCACGGTGGCGATGTACACGACCGTCAGGCCGATGATCGTGTTGAGCAGGTGCCAGCCGTCGATCACGCGGAAGACCGAGACGATCATCGCCTCGCCGGGGATCATCTGGATGACGAGGATCGCGATGATGAACGTGCGGCGGCTCTTGAACCGGAACCGGGTGACCGCGATCGCGGCGAGGAACGCGAACACGAGCGAGATGATCACCGTGAGGATCGTGATCACGATCGAGTTGCCCGCGGCCGGGAGGAACGGCGTGCGGCCCGGATCGAAGAGCACCGTCGCGTAGTTGCGGAGGGTGAACTCCTCGGGCCAGAAGTTGACGTCGGCGCCGCGGATCTCGTTGTTCGGCTGGAACGACGTGTTCACCATCCAGTAGACGGGGAAGACGAAGAACAGGAAGAGCAGCACCGAGAGGGCGCTGAGGACCCACGTCGTGATGCGGCGGCGACCGCCGCCGGTGCGGCGCACGTCCCGGGTGGTCCCGGTCGTCGCGACCGGGGCGCCGAGCTGCTGGGGGGCGACGGTGGCGCTCACAGCTCCTCCTCCTTGGTGACCTGGCGGACGTAGTAGATCGAGATGGACATGAGCAGGATCGCCGTGATGACGGCGATCGCGCCGCCCTGGCCGAAGTCGCCGCCCGCGATCGAGGTCTGGTAGATGTACACGCCCAGGGTGTTGGTGAGGGCGCGGATGCCGCCGATGTCCTGCAGCGCGAAGATCTGCGTGAAGACGCGGAGATCCCAGATGATCTGGAGGATCGTGACGATCAGGAAGATCGGCTTCAGGTAGGGGAAGATGATCAGCCGGAACCGCTTGAACCCGCCGGCGCCGTCGAGCTGCGCGGCCTCGAGCACCTCGTCGGGCACCTGCGTGAGCCCGGCGTAGAGCGTGAAGGCGACGAACGGGATCGCGCCCCAGACGATGATGATGCCGGCGACGAGGAAGAAGCTGAGCGGGTCGATGAGCCAGGAGTGCTGGAAGTACTCCTCCATGCCGAACCAGTTGACGAGGATGTAGTTGACGACGCCGTAGGCCGTGTCGAACATCCAGCCCCAGACGACGGTCGCCGTGAGGGCCGGCATCGCCCAGGCGAGCAGCATGCCCACCGAGAGCAGGATGCGGAAGCCCTTGGGCAGGCGCATCATCATGAGCGCGATGAGCGTGCCGAGGAACATGGTGACGATGACGCAGCCGGCGGAGAACACGATGGTGCGGATGAGCACCGCGTAGAACACCGGGTCGGTGAGCACGTTCGCGTAGTTCTCGAACCAGACCCACTCGGGAGGGGCGCCGAAGACCTGGGCGCGGCCGAACTCCTGGAACGACGTGACGATGAGCTGGATGAGCGGCCAGCCCGTGATGAGGGCCAGCACGATGATCGCCGGGGTGAGCAGCGAGTAGGGGGTGAAGCCGCCCCGGATCCGCCGGATGCGGCGTGCGGCCGGCTTCGGCTGCGGGGCCGTCATGCGTTCGCCTTCGAACGCGCTCGGCGCCGGGTCGAGGCCGTTGTCGACCGTGGTCATGGTGGTGCTCCTGGGAAGTCGAGGTGTTCGGGGCAAGGCGGCGGAGCCGCTCCCCGATCCGGACGGGCGACGTGTGTGGTCGTCGCCCGCCCGGGCCTTGGGGTGCGGTGCGGCGGCGGACAGGGGGGTATGCCGCCGCACCGCGCAGTCGGACGGATCCGACTAGCTGTTGAGGATCGCCTCGATCTCCTCGTCGGCGGCCTCGGCGAGCGCCTTGATGTCGCCGCCCTGCGCGATGTTGACGAACAGGTCGGTCAGGATGCCGGATGCCTCGACGTCGGCCCAGTTCGGCGACGCCGGGGTGAGCTTCGCGTTGCCCGCGGCCGCCGTGATCGCCTTCGCGACCTCGTCGGTGCCGAGGGTGTCGGCGAGCGAGAGCTTCGCCGGCACGAGGCCGTTCTCACCGTAGATCGTCTGGAACTCGTCGGAGAGGATGATCTCCAGCGCGCTCAGCGCGAGCTCGGGGTGAGCCGACTTCGCCGAGATGCCGATGTTCGATCCGCCGGCGAAGACCTGCGCCGCGCCGCCGTCCATGCCCGGAAGGGCGTAGACGCCGAGGTTCTCCTCCTGGTCGGGGCAGCCGGGCGCCTCGGCGTCGGCCGGGGCGAGGATCGACCACTTGACCCAGCTCGGGGCCGAGAGCTGCAGCGACGTGCCGTCGCAGAAGCCGACCTCGGGGCTGGTCTCGTTGCCGTCCTTGGGGGCGGACGAGGCGGTCGTCATGACCTCCTGGACCTGGGCGAGACCGGCGAGCGACTCCTCGCTCGAGAGCTGCGCGTCCCACTCCTCGCCATCGGCGACGGCGATCTCGCCGCCGTTCTCCCAGATGTAGGGCAGGGCGTTGTACCAGTCCTGGCCGGGCCACCAGATGCCCGACTTGCCGGGGTTGGCGGCGGCGAGCGCCTGTGCGTTCGAGATGTACTCGTCGAGCGTCGTCGGGACCGTGAGTCCGGCCGCCGCGAGGGCGTCCTTCTTGTAGAACACCAGACGGGAGCCGGAGTACAGCGGGGCCGCGTAGAACTTGCCGTCGTACGAGCCCGCCTCGACGAAGCCCGGGAGCAGGTCGTCGCCGCCCAGGTTCTCGTACTCGTCGGTCAGGTCGAGGAACGCGCCCGCCGACGTGAACGCCGCGGCCTGCGTGTTGCCGACCTCGACGACGTCGGGGCTGTCCGAGCCGGAGAGGCTCGTGGTCAGGCGGTCGACGAGGCCGTCCCAGGCCTGCTCCTCGATGACGAGCGTCGAACCGGGGTTCTCCTTCTCGAAGGTGTCCACCAGGTACTCGCGCGCTTCGTCGGGCGTGTCGGTGCCGACGAGCCACACGCGGATCTCGGCGCCGTCCTCGGAGGCACCGGTGCCTCCGGAGGTGGCACAACCGGCGAGGGTGAGCGCAGCAGCGGCGCCGAGCGCCACGATGCCGAGTTTCCTCATTGTCGTTTCCTTTCATGGGGTGAGGGAAACAGCGGGGGTTCGCTGCACCCTTGGTGCGTGGAGTCCCTCACGAGACTCCGAGTTGTCCGGAGAGGACCATGACGGCCGCGCCGCGGAGGACGATGTCCTCCGCCTGCTCGGTCATCCGGAGCCTCAGATCACGGTTGTGTTCCGCCATCGTCCGCATCCGGAGCGTGTCGACGGTCGCGTCGTGCAGTGCGCCGTCAAGCAGTTCGGCGGGGCCGCTGAGCACGACCTCCGACAGGTTGAGCGCCCCGACCACGGGCGCGAGGATGATGCCGAGCCGTCGTCCGGCCTCGGCGAGGATCCGATCGCGGGCGGATGCCGCATCGGGGGCGTCGCCGTCGAGCTCGGCGAGCTGGGCGGTGAGCCGGGGCACGGCGAGCCACGCCTCGAGGCATCCGTCCTTGCCGCACGCGCAGCGGGGACCGCCGTCGGTGCCGACGACGACGTGGCCGATCTCGCCCGCCGCGAAGCCGCCGCCGATGACGGGCCGGCCGCCGATGATCAGGCCGGCGCCGACACCGTGGCCGACCTTGACGAGCAGCAGGTCGTCCTGCAGCGAGGCGCCGTGCTCGGCGAGCACGGCGACGTTGGCGTCGTTGGCGACGTGCACGGGCAGGGCGAACTCCGCCTGGAGGCGGGACTGGAGCTCGATGTCGCGCCAGCCGAGGTTCGGTGCCGAGCGCACCACGCCGAGCGTGTCGACCACGCCCGGCGAGCCGACGCCGATGCCGAGCACGGGAATCGTGGTGCTCGCGAGGAGCGACCGGACCAGTTCGACGACGAGCGCCACGGCGTTCTCGCCGCTCGCGCCGGCGCAGGCGACCTCGGCCCGGGACACGATGCCGCCGTCGAGGTCGACCACGGCGCCGAGGAAGCGCTGGTGCTCGGAGAGGTCGATGCCGATGATCCGGAACGCGCCGCGGTCGACGTCGATGAGAGTGGCCGGCTTGCCGGGGCGCGCGTCCTCGCGCTGGCCGAGCTCGACGACGAGGCCCTCGGCGATCAGGTCGGCGACGAGGTCGGACACGGTGACCCGGGTGAGCCCGGTGCCTCGCGAGACATCCGCCCGACTCTGCGCGCCGGAGGTGTAGAGCGTCTGCAGCACGAGCGACCGGTTGTGGCTGCGCGCGTGCTCGGGCAGCACCTTGCCGGTGGGCCGGAGGGCACGGGCACGGGTGAAGATCGGGGCGTCGGCGAACGGCACGGTGAGCACGTCGCCGCCCGTGGTGGGGGCGCCGGTCTCGCTGACCTGGCTTCGCTGCACATCCGTCGTCACGTTTGTTAGTAAAGCTTACGAACAAACTCGGACGCAAGTATCGACGGCCGTCTGGCCGCTCGCGTTACCGAGTTGTGACCTGCCGCCGCGGCGGTGATGGTGCGGATGATGCGGGGACGACGAAGGGGCCGGATGCCGCAGCATCCGACCCCTCCGTGAACCGCGTGCGGCTACGCCAGGCGCGCCTCGAGGTTGTCCGACAGGGTCTGCAGGAACTCCTCGGTCGTCTGGTACGGCTGCTCGGGGCCGACGAGGGCCGCGAGGTCCTTGGTCATGGCACCGGACTCGACCGTCTTGATGACGACGTCCTCGAGGGTCAGCGAGAAGTCGATGAGCTCCTGGTTGCCGTCGAGCTTGCCGCGGTGCGCGAGACCGCGCGTCCAGGCGTAGATCGAGGCGATCGGGTTCGTCGAGGTGGGCTTGCCCTGCTGGTGCTGGCGGTAGTGGCGCGTGACCGTGCCGTGCGCCGCCTCGGCCTCGACGACCTTGCCGTCGGGCGTGGCGAGCACGCTCGTCATGAGGCCGAGCGAGCCGAAGCCCTGCGCGACGGTGTCGGACTGCACGTCGCCGTCGTAGTTCTTGCAGGCCCAGACGTAGCCGCCCTCCCACTTGAGCGAGGCGGCGACCATGTCGTCGATGAGACGGTGCTCGTAGGTGAGGCCGGCCGCGTCGAACTGCTCCTTGAACTCGGCGTCGAAGACCTCCTGGAAGAGGTCCTTGAAGCGGCCGTCGTAGGCCTTCAGGATCGTGTTCTTCGTCGAGAGGTAGACGGGGTAGTTGCGCGAGAGGCCGTAGTTCAGCGAGGCGCGGGCGAAGTCGCGGATGGAATCGTCGAGGTTGTACATCCCCATCGCGACGCCCGAGCCGGGCGACTGGAACACCTCGAACTGCTGCGGCTCGGAGCCGTCCTTCGGGGTGAAGGTCATCGTGAGGGTGCCCTCGCCCTCGAACCGGAAGTCGGTGGCGCGGTACTGGTCGCCGAACGCGTGGCGGCCGACGATGATCGGCTTGTTCCAGCCGGGCACCAGGCGGGGGATGTTCGAGATGATGATCGGCTCGCGGAAGATCACGCCGCCGAGGATGTTGCGGATGGTGCCGTTCGGCGAGCGCCACATCTTCTTCAGGCCGAACTCCTCGACGCGGGCCTCGTCGGGGGTGATCGTCGCGCACTTCACGCCGACGCCGTGCTTCTGGATGGCGTGGGCGGCATCGACCGTGATCTGGTCGTCGGTCTCGTCGCGCTTCTGGATCGAGAGGTCGTAGTACTCGAGGTCGATGTCGAGGTACGGGTGGATGAGCTGGTCCTTGATGGCCTGCCAGATGATGCGGGTCATCTCGTCGCCGTCGAGCTCGACGACCGTGCCTTCAACCTTGATCTTGGACAACGTGGATCTCTCCTTGGATCTCTCGGGGAATTGAGGAAGTCTCGCGGGGCGGACACGCCGCCTGCCAGCTTACCGCGTCACGCGAATATCTCGACATCGAGACAAATGAGGGGCCTCCTGGCGCGTGATGCCGCGAGGCGTCGGCCCGCGCGCGCGTTCGCCCTGAGCGTTCGCCTCGCGGCTACCTGCCCCGGGCCGCCACACGTTAGCCTTGGCTCCATGGCTGAACTGCGACTCGAAGAATTGAACGCGACGAACATCGTGGCCGCGAACACCCTGTCGCTGAAGCCCGGGCAGGAGCAGTTCATCGCTCCCGTCACCTATGCCGCCGAGGCCTCCGTCGTGAACCCGGCCACGGCGTGGCAGCGCGTCGCCCGCTCCGAGGACCGCGTCGTCGGATTCATCCACGGCAACTTCGACCCCGAGAACGAGCACGAGGAGTTCCGGGCCTGCATCTGGCGCATCAACGTCGACGCCGAGGCGCAGGGCAAGGGCGTCGGCCGATTCCTCGCCCACGCGCTCGCCGAAGAGGCCAAGCGTCGCGGGTTCGATCGCATCACCGTGCTCTGGGAGCCCGGCGAAGAGGGCCCAGAGGCGTTCTTCCACCGCATCGGCTTCGTCGACGTCGGCGAGACCGCCTACGGCGACGTGATCGGCGCACTCGAGCTCTGAGCACCGAGGCACGGGGCGAACGGATGCCGCAGCCGCCGGCCGGCTTCGTCGAGGCCGTGCTCGCCGTGGTCGACGACATCCCCTCGGGCTGCGTGGCCACGTACGGCGACGTCGCCGCCATCCTCGGCTCGCGCGGAGCGCGGGCCGTCGGCCAGGTGATGGCCCGCTACGGCTCGGAGGTCGCCTGGTGGCGCGTCGTGCGCGCCGGCGACCGTCCGCCGGCCGGCCACGCCGAGCGGGCTCGCGCGCACTACGAGCGGGAGGGCACGCCGCTGCGCCCCGCGGATGACGAGGACGGCTACCGCATCGTCATCGCGGCGTGCCGCTGGCGCCCCTGACGGGGTCAGTCGGCGAGGCCGCCGCCGAGCGGCATCCGCACCGAGAGCGTGGTCCCCGCGCCGGGCGGGCTCTCGAGCTCGAGTGTGCCTCCCACCGCGTCGACTCGGTCGGCGATGCCGAGCATGCCCGTGCCCGCGTCGAGCGACGCTCCCCCTGCGCCGTTGTCCCGCACCACGAGCTCGAGTTCGTCGCCCACCACGTGGGCACGCACCCAGGCCCGCGTCGCCCGTGAGTGCTTCGCCACGTTCGCGAGGGCCTCAGCCAGCACAAAGTACGCCGTCGACTCGATGAGCTCGGGCAGTCGGCCCTCGGCCTGCACGTCGACCACGACGGGAACCGGGCACCGGCCCGCGAGCTCGGGCACGGCGAGCGCGAGCCCGCCCGACGAGAGCAGGCTCGGGTGGATGCCGTGCGCCAGCTCGCGCAGCTCCCGCAGGGCCAGGTTCAGCATCGCGATCGTGCTCTCGAGCTCGGTGGCGAGCGCCACCTCGTCGGCGTCGCGCGCGGCGTTCGCCGCGAGCCGCAGCCGCATGCCGAGCGACACCAGGTGCTGCTGCG
>NZ_WJSP02000136.1 GCF_009720255.1 Agromyces humi
CCCCGCCGGCCGCACCGGCGCCCCGCACCGAGCTCGTGCTCGTCTTCGACGACGGCACCCGGCTGCCCGTCTCCGAGCCGGGGCTGCTCGGCCGGAGTCCGGCCGTCGCGCCGGGGGAGTCGCCCGTGCGACTGGTGCCCCTCGTCGACGAGAGCATGCGCATCTCCAAGACGCATGCGGCGTACGGCGTCGACGACGGCTCGCTCTGGGTGGCCGACCGCTCGTCCAAGAACGGCACGTTCATGGAGCTGCCCGACGGCTCCTCACGCCAGCTGACCCCGGGCATCCGCACCCCGGTGCCGGCCGGCGCCACGGTGGCGCTCGGCGGACGACGATTCATCGTGACCGTGGCATCCGGAGGCACTGCATGAAGCTCAAGCTCGGACTCCGCCGACACAGCGGGTCGCCGGTGGACGTCATGGTGACCGCCGACTCGACGGCCACGGTGCAGGACATCGCGCACGCGATCCTGACGAACGACCCCCAGACGGCTCGGCTCGGCGGTGCCGCCGGCGTGGGCGTCGTGACACTGGCGGTCGCGCCGCCCACGTCCACCGAGCCCACGATGCTGGATCCCGAGCTGCCGATCGGGGACGCGCCGATCGGGTCCGGCTTCAACGCGGCCGTCGTCCCGCACAGCCCCCGTTCCGCTCGTGCGTCGGAGGGCGCGGCAGCCGTCATGCGGGTCCTCTCTGGACCCGACGCCGGTCGCGAGTTCCCGCTCCGTCGGGGCAACAGCGTCATCGGCCGCGCGGTCGGCGTCGACGTGCTGCTCAACGACCCGCTCGTCTCCAAGCGGCACGCCAGGGTCGAGGTGGACCAGACGGTCGAGCTCGTCGACCTGAACTCCGCGAACGGGCTCATCGTCGACGGGGGCCTCGTGCAGCGGGTCCGGGTGTCACCCGGACAGGTGGTGACGATCGGCGACAGCGAGGTGTCCTTCTCGCTCGTCGCAGGCACCGACCATGCACCCGATCCCGTGCTCGAGCGCGGCGGTGCCCTCATGTTCAACCGGTCGCCGCGGGTCGAGGTTCGCTATCCCGGCATGGAGCACAAGCATCCGGTCGTTCCGAGCGAGGCGGAGCCGAGGCTCTTCCCGTGGCCCATGATCGTCGCGCCCATGATGCTCGGGCTCGCCATGTTCTTCATCACCATGAACCCGTTCTCGCTGTCGATCGTCGCCATGTCGCCACTGATGATGCTGGGCAACTTCATCGGCCAGCGCACCCAGCAGGGGAAAAAGCTCCGGCTCGAGGTCGACACCTTCGAGGAGCAGCTCGAAGAGCTGGAGGAGACCCTGGCACGTGAGACGCTCGTGGAGCGCGAGCGCCGGCATGCCGAGGCACCCGCGGTCGCCACGGTCTACGAGGCGGCGATGCGGCTCGGCCCGCTCCTCTGGACCCGTCGGCCGGAGCACTGGAACTTCCTCGCACTTCGCCTGGGAATCGGTGCGGCCAGGAGTCGCAACCCCATCCAGGCGTCGAACGAGCAGAAGGGCATCGTGCGATACGCCCGGCAGGTCGATGCGCTGCGTCAACGGCACGAGACGATCGACGAGGTGCCGCTGGTCGAGATGCTCCCGCACGCGGGCGCGATCGGCATCGCCGGCCCCCGCCATCTCGCGGCGGATGTCCTGCGAGGCATCGGAATCCAGATCTTCGGGCTGCACGCGCCGAACGAGTTGATCACCGCCGCCATCGTCGGCCCGGCGTGGGCGAAGGAACTCGACTGGATGAAGTGGCTCCCGCACACCACGAGCCCGCGTTCGCCGTTCGCCGACCTCGCCCTGGCCGACAGCCAGTCGGCCGGCACGGCGCTGCTCAACGGCCTCGAGGAGGCCATCCTCGGGCAACTGTCGGGAACGCCGAGTCGGCGCGGACCCCTCCGCGAAGAGGACACGTCCATGGCGCTCGGTGCCAGGGTCGGCGAAGGCAAGGAGGGCGGGAGCCGGCTCGAGGGCGACCTCGCCCTGGTGCTCATCGCGTCGAACGACGCCCCCGTCGACCGGCCGCGGCTCACCCAGGTCATCGAACGCGGCGCCGACGCCGGCATCTTCACCGTGTTCCTCGCCCCGACCGTCGAGTCGCTCCCTGCAGCATGCCGCACCTACATCGATGCCACCGAGGGCTTGGACCGAGCGCGCGTGGGCTTCGTCCGGGCCGGCGAGGCCCACGAGGGCATCGTCGTCGAAGGCGTCTCGAACGAGTACGCCGAGGTGTTCGCGAAGCGCCTGGCGCCGGTCGTCGATTCGAGTTCGGTCACCGCCGACTCGAGCGACCTGCCACCCAGCGTCTCGCTGCTGAAGCTCCTCGGCCCCGACCTGGCGGCGCAGCCCACCGCGGCGATCGAGCGCTGGCGGCAGAACAACTCGATCCTCGACCGGTCACGCGGGCCTCGTCCTCGCCTGAAGCGGGCCGGCACGCTGAAGGCGTTCGTCGGCCAGGGAAGCCCTGACGCCATGTCGCTCGACCTGCGCACGCAGGGGCCCCATGCGCTGGTCGGCGGGACGACGGGTTCGGGCAAGTCGGAGTTCCTCCAGGCCTGGGTGCTCGGCATGGCCGCGGAATACAGCCCCGATCGGGTCACCTTCCTCTTCGTCGACTACAAGGGCGGATCGGCGTTCGCCGACTGCGTGGAGCTGCCGCACTGCGTGGGGCTCGTGACCGACCTCAGTCCCCATCTCGTGCGCCGTGCGCTCACGAGCCTGCGCGCCGAGCTCCATCACCGCGAGCACCTGTTCAATCGCAAGAAGGCGAAGGACCTCCTCGAGCTCGAGAAGCGGCAGGATCCCGAGACGCCGCCCGCCCTGGTGCTCGTCATCGACGAGTTCGCCGCCTTGGCGGGCGAGGTCCCCGAGTTCGTCGACGGCGTCGTCGACATCGCTCAGCGCGGGCGGTCGCTCGGCATCCACCTGATCATGGCGACGCAGCGACCGGCGGGCGTGATCAAGGACAACCTGCGCGCGAACACGAACCTCCGGGTGGCACTGCGGATGGCGGATGTCTCCGACTCCAACGACGTGGTCGGCGACCCGGTCGCCGGCACCTTCGACCCGTCCATCCCGGGCCGCGGCATCGCCAAGACCGGGCCGGGCCGGCTCGTCCCGTTCCAGTCGGGCTACGCGGGCGGCTGGACGAGCGATGCGCCCGCGGTGGCGCAGGCGAAGGTCGCCGAGCTGCGCTTCGGCTCGACCCAGGTCTGGGAATCGACCGCCGACGACGAGCCCGACGCCCATGAGGGCGAGCTCGGACCCAACGACCAGCGCCGCATCGTCGCGAACCTCGTCGCCGCCGCGTCGGCCGCCGGCGTCCCGGCGCCGAGGCGGCCCTGGCTCGACGACCTGAAGACGACGGTCGACCTGCGCGAGCTGCCCCTCGACGGTGACGGGCGGATCCCGCTCGGCCTCGCCGACATCCCCGAGCGACAGGCGCAGGAGCCGGTGTTCTTCGAGCCCGACACCGACGGCCACCTCCTGGTCTACGGCACCAGCGGCGCGGGCAAGACGGCAGCACTTCGCACGATCGCGACCGCGGTGGGTGCCGCGCCCGAGGTCGGCACGGCGACGGTCTACGGGCTCGACTTCGGCACCGGTTCGCTTCGCTCGATCGAGGCCCTCCCGCACGTGGGATCCGTGGTCGCAGGCGACGACGTCGAGCGCGTGCAGCGGATGCTCCGCACGATCAGGAGCATGCTCGACGAGCGCGCCAAGCGGTTCTCCGCGGTGAACGCGGGCAGCCTCAGTGAGTATCGCGACCTCGCAGCACGGCCGCGCGAGCCCAGGGTGCTGCTGCTCATCGACGGATTCGGGACCTTCAAGCAGGAGTGGGAGAGCACGGCCGCGCGTTCGGCGTTCTACAACATCTTCATGCGGGTGCTCGGCGAGGGTCGCCCGTTGGGCATCCACGCCGTCGTGAGCGCCGACCGGTACGGCGCCGTGCCCACTGCGGTCAGTGCCAACGTCAGTCGTCGGGTCGTCCTTCGCATGTCGGATGAGGGCGCCTATTCGATCCTGGGCGCGCCGAAGGACGTGCTCAACGAGCGGAGCGCTCCTGGCCGGGCGATCGTCGACGGGTTCGAGACCCAGCTCGCCGTCATGGGCGGAACGGCGAACGTCGCCCAGCAGACCGCCGCGCTCCAGGCCTTCGGTGCCGAGCTCCGCTCGCGCGGCGCCCTGGAGGCGGGGGAGATCGGTGCCCTGCCGACCGAGCTGGACATCACCGCGCTTCCCGACGCCGTCGACGGCCAGCCCGTCCTCGGCGTCTCGGAGGACATCCTCGGGCCACGAGGATTCGAGCCGGTGGGCACCTTCGTCGTCACGGGGCCGCCGCGAAGCGGGAAGTCGACGGCCCTGCGCGCGCTGGCCACCTCCATGGCGCGGTTCGATCCAGAGGCGAAGTTCTTCCACTTCGGCGGTCGTCGGGCGGTGCTCCGGGACTTCCGTCCGTGGGTGCGGTCGGCGGCGAGCGTCGAGGACGCCCGTGCCCTCGCCAAGGAGCTCACGGGCATCGTCGGCGACGAGACCGTTCCCGGCCGGATCGTCATCGTGATCGAGAACGTCACCGAGTTCGCGGACTCCGACGCCGAGCGTCCGCTCAAGGAGCTCTTCCAGGCGATCAACCGGAGCGATCACTTCCTCATGGGCGACGGAGACGTGAGCCAGCTCGGATCCGGATACGGCTTCATCGGGGACTTCAAGGGAGGTCGGCGCGGCATCGTGCTCAAGCCCGACACCTACGACGGCGACGCGGTCTTCAAGGTCCCGTTCCCCCGCGTGCAACGGCACGAGTTCCCCGAGGGCCGTGGCCTGTTCGTGGAGAACGGACGCGCCCTGACCGTGCAACTGCCGTTCGTCGCCTCCGATTGACGCGCCGGCCGGCGCGCCCGGGGGTGGGGACCGCTCCCCATTGAGTCGCGTATGTACCCCCAATACGGTGGAACCCGGATGGTCCGCAGGGGGCCGAAATCAGAAGAGAAAGGCCGATAATGGCTGACTTCAAGGCTACGTACTCCGAGATGGAAGCGATGGCGGGCAAGCTCGAACAGGGCCGCGAGGACATCGCCGACATCCTTCGCCAGCTCAAGCAGGGCGTCGACACGCTGCTCGGCGACGACTTCAAGACCGAGCACGCCTCGGGCAAGTTCGGCGAGGGCTACACGGAGCTCACGACCGGACTCGAGTCGGCGATCGACGGCATCCGCGACATGGGCGACTCGCTGCGCAAGATGCAGCAGGCGATCAAGGACACCGACGCCGCGCTCGCCGGGCAGTAGCACCTGCGCTCAGGGGAGGGCGTTCGCCCTCCCCTGAGGCGTGGACCTCCCAGCACACCACCTTCTCGTCGAACAGGACACGACAATGGCCGATGTGTACATCAAGGTCGATCACCTGAACCGGCTGAACGGCTCGCTCAAGCAGATCCTCGTGGAATTCGCGGATGCCGCGAAGCGCACCGACGCCCTCCAGGACATGATCGGCCGTCCCGACGGACGCAGCAGCCTCCGCGATCGGACCCACGAATTCGAGGGTGGCTGGGACGACCGCCGCAACGCGCTGATCCAGAAGCTCACGGGCATCCAGGCCGCAGTGGAGAGCACGTGCACCGGATGGCAGGACTTCGACCTCGAGGCGGCGGACAGCCTCAAACTGCAGGAGAACGACGGCGCGAACCTGCCGACGCGATGACGGGGAGTGGAAGATGAGTGAACTGCGGACGCACCGCGGTCATCGGGTCGAGGTGCTCGAGGGCGACGCACAGGGCGTCATCGATCGAGGCAAGGAGATCGAGGACCTCGGCGAGCAGATGATCGGCGCAGCCGACGTCCTGCGCGAGATCGGCGACGGCGCCAGCGAGGAGCGAGGCCGCTCGATCGAGAAGATCCGCGACGAGGTCGGTGACGCGCATGCCGAGCTGCGCAAGGCGGGTGAACGCTACAAGCCGACGGGCACGGTCATGAAGACCTACGGGTCCAAGCTGGCCGACGTGCAGGCGGCGATGCGCACGATCGTGACCGACGCGCTGGACGCGAAGTCCACGCTCGACAGCAAGCGGCACGCGGCGGCGACCGCGGCGCAGACGGCGTCGAACGCGCCCGATCCCGACCCGACCGATCCGACGGCGCTCGAACGTCAGCGACGCCTCGACGAGGCTGCGACCGACTCCCAGGGCGCGGTGGACGACGCGGAGGCCGACCTCGACGCGCAGTTCGCCCTGTTCGACTCGCAGTGGGACACCTGGGACGAGGCGTACGACACGGCGCTGCGTGGCATCACGGATGCGACGGAGGGCAATGTCAGCGACGACTGGACCGACAACCTGGCGGGCGTGGTCGAGGTCGTGCTCGAGGTGCTCACCTGGGTCGGCGTGGCACTGGCGATCGCAGCCATCATCATCGGCGGACCGTTCATCGCCGTGATCGCGGCCATCGTGGGCGTCATCGCCCTCATCGGCACGTTGTTCCTCTACGCCAAGGGCCGCAAGGGCCTCGGCGACGTCGCGTGGGCGGTGGTCGGGGTGCTGCCGTTCGGCAAGCTCGGCAAGCTCTTCCAGTCCGGCAAGCGGCTGACGGCGATCAAGGAGTTCCTCGGCGGTCCCTACCTCGAGATCGCCACGCCGCTCCGGCGCATCACGGCGTTGCGCGGGCTCACCGATCCGGCCAGCCTCCGGGCGGGCGGCAACCTCGGGAGCCGCGCCGCCTCGGGCCTGGCATCGCGGCTCGGCCGCGACTTCTCGGTCTTCCAGGGCGCCGGGCCGAAGAACATCCTCAATCGCATCATCGGCGGCTCCAGCCGTGGCTACTCGCTCTCGATCGCGCAGAACTTCGCCAACCTCTCCGCGCACCACCAGCGCGTGATCACCCCGCACCTCGGTGCGCTCGCCGATGTCATCAGCGGCGGCGCGAAGCCCGTGGCGCTGAGCGAGGGCATCGCGAACTCGCTCGAGTTCGGGGTGAAGCGCGGCCGCATGGTGCTCGGCCGGGTCAACGAGATCAGCTCGTGGGGCGACCCCCAGCCGGTCGACACCTGGCGCGCCCAGCTCGCGTGACGGCACGACCGACCTCGATAAGGTGTTCACGATGCCGCTGACCGAAACGCCCGCCGTCCCACCCTTCCGCCTGATGCTGCCGGCCGGGTGGGAGGAGCTGCCGGCCGACCGCGCGAGCATCGGCCTGCTCATCGAACGTTCGAGTGCCGTCTTCGCGTCGCAGCACCGTCCCGACCTCGATGTCGAGTTCCGGCGGATGCTCGAGACGGCGTATCGCAAGATGCAGCAGGGTCGGGTGTTCGCCCTCTACCTGCAGACGTCGGTGCCGGCCGAGCGCATCCTGCCGATCTCCATGACCGCTGCGGTCGCGGACGGCCAGCTCGGCGGAACGCTCGACCGCCAGGTGACGGCCCTGTTCAAGGAACGGGGTGCCGAGTTCCTCACGGACGACCGCACCATCGTCCGGTGGCAGGCCGACGCCTCGAGTGGCGGTGACCTCGCCGGCACCCGCGCACGCGTCATCAACTACCTCGTCCCGGTGCCCGGCACGGGGCGCCGGTCGGCCGTGGCCTTCACGACGACGATCCCGTATCCCACCGACGAGGACGACGGCTTCCGTGATGCGTTCGTCGATGAGCTGTGCCTGCTCAGCGACACGATCGTGAGCACCTTCGCGTGGGAGCCGGCAGCGTGAGATACGAGATCGAGTACGACGCGGCGGTCTGGTTCCCCGCGCCGGCGGCGTTCCCATGGGGGCCGTGGGCCGATGAACAGGCGTGGACCGAGGCACTCGTCGACGCCTACGAGACCGACCTCGGCGACCTGACCGCCGATGCCCGGGCCGCCATCGCCGAGTTCGCGGCAATGGCCCGCGCCCAGCGAACCGAGCTGGCCACCGAATGCCTGCTCTTCTGCCCGCGCGGAGTGCCGGCGCTCGGCGTGGCCAACATCTTCGTGGGCGAGCACGACGCGGAGGTGGTCGACCTCGAGCACGAGGCCGGCGACGACGAGCGTGCACAGCTGCCGCCCACCATCATCGAGTTCCCGACGGAGCACCTCGGTCGGGGCCGCCGTGCCGCGATCGTGCTCCCGTCGAGCGACCCCGAGATCGCCGCCGGTCGACTCAACTACGTCTTCGATGCGGCAGGGGTCGCCGTCGCCGTCAGCGGCACGGCCGACAGCGCGCGGGATGCGGGGTTCATGGCACCGTTCCTCGATGAGCTCGTCCGTGGGATCCGCCTCGAGGCGGCATGACCACACGCGGTCCCGAGTCGGGCACCGCCGGCCCCGACCAGTCGGCCGTCGCCTCGGCGGCGGCGCTGGCGGCCGCCGCACGCTACGAGCGCACGTTGAGCGACGGACTCGCCGTGGTCGTGCGTCCGATCGAGGACGCAGCGCTCGGCGCCCTCGATCGGAGGGCCATGCAGGTGATCCAGGCCATCGACCGCCGCTACGACCGCCGTCTCCGCGACCTCCGCCTCGAACTCGCACGGGCGGAGGATGCCGACGCGCCGGAGTATCCGGGCGGCGCGAGCCGAGAGCTGCTCGACGGGCTCGGCTTCCTCTTCGCCATCGTCGGCGCGGGCATCATGTTCGCCGGCCGGTCGGGGAGCCTGCCGATGGCCGTGGCGGCGTGGAGCGCGGTACTGCTCATCGGGGCGGGCACGGTGCTGCACGCGATCAGTGCCGTCGTCACGCGACACGGTCACGCGAGCCGATCGACGCCCGGCTATCTCGCCTTCACGGTGGTCTCGGCGTTCGGCTCCGCGATCGTCCTCGCCAACTGGCCCGGCGTCTCGGACCCCACGACCGCCGCTCTCGTCGTCGCGCTCTTCGTGCTCGGCGCGGCTGCTGTCGTGCTGCTGGTCGTCGCGTCGGTCCGGGCCTGGAACCTCGCCCGCCGCATCCGCGACTTCGATCGTTCGATCGCGGCCCTGCGGGTCCCGTTCGAGGCCGAGGCGGCCGAGCTCGGGGCCACCGCCGCCGCAGAGGCCGCCGAGGTGCTCGAGGCGATGGAGGGCCCACGGCGCC
>NZ_WJSP02000137.1 GCF_009720255.1 Agromyces humi
GGATGCCGAGGCGACGCCGGTCATCGCGGCCATCGCGGTCGTCGTGGGGGCGTCGAGCACCGACGCCGAGCCGAGGACGACGACGAACGCGATGGCGCCGGCCACCACGCCGAGCGCCGGCAGCATCGCGCCTCGGGCGGTGGAGAGGCCCACGAGCACGGCGACGAGGACGCAGATGACCGAGCCGACGGCCAGTTCGGCGGGCGTCGCCACGCCCGGGATCAGCAGGCAGGCGAGAGCGCACGCGGTGCCGACCAACCCGGCGACGCGCGCGAGGTGTCGCAGGAGCCGGTCGCGTTCCTTGTGGATGCGCTTCACGCCACCCCCTCGCAGGATCGGGCACTCATGACCGAGGGACGCCGACATTCGAACTGTAGCGGAGTCGGCGTGGATGCCGCGTCTTCTCCGCCATGCGCACCCGGCGTGGTTCAGGCGGCGAGCAGCCGCCGCAGTGCGTCGCCGACCGCCTCGTGCTCGATGAGGAACGCGTCGTGCCCGTATTCGGAGTGCACGAGCACCGGTCGGTCGCCGTGCACGCTGTGCCGCAGCCCCGCCGCGATCTCCTCCTGGCCCTCGAGCGTGAAGTACCGGTCGCTGTCGATGCCGAGCACGAGGCTCTTCGCGCGGATGCCGGCGAGGGCTGCGGCCACGCCGCCGCGACCGCGGCCGACGTCGTGCGAGTTCATCGCCTCGGTGAGCACGAGGTAGCTGTTGGCGTCGAAGCGGCGGGTGAACTTGTTGCCGTGGAAGTCGAGGTAGGACTCGACGGCGAACCGGCCGCCGCCGCCCAGCGGGTCGAGGTCGGACTGCCAGCTCCGCTCGAAGCGGAGGTTGAGCTCGGCGGCGGTGCGATAGTTGAGCATCGCCATGCGTCGCGCCAGGGAGAGTCCCCGCGTGGGGCCCTCGCCGTCGGGCGCGTCGTAGTAGTCGCCGCCGCGGAACGACGGGTCGGTGCGGATCGCCTCGATCTGCACGGAGTTCAGGGCCACCTGGTCGGCGGTCGCGGCGGCGGGCGCGGCGAGCACGGCGATGCGCTCGACCGCCTCGGGCGCCATGACCGCCCACTCGAGCACGTGCATCGCGCCCATGGAGCCGCCGACGATGGCGGCGAACCGCTGGATGCCGATGGCCCGGGCGAACGCCACCTGCGCGCGCACCTGGTCACGGATCGTGAGGAACGGGAAGCGGGTGCCCCACTCCAGGCCGTCGGGGGCGAGAGACGCGGGGCCGGTCGAGCCCTGGCAGCCCCCGAGCACGTTCGGGGCGACCACGAAGTGGCGGTCGGTGTCGATCGCGAGCCCCGGCCCCACGACGCCGGGCCACCAGCCGGCGCTCGGATGCCCGGGACCGGCGGGGCCGACGACATGGCTGTCGCCGGTGAGGGCGTGCAGCACGAGCACGGCGTTGTCGCGCTCGGGCGAGAGCGTGCCCCAGGTCTCGTACGCGATGCGCACCCCGGGAAGCACGCCGCCCGCGTCGAGGGCGACATCGCCGATGCCGACGAATCTCCGGTCGCCGACCGGATCGCCTTCGCGCCAGGCGCCCGTGGCCGGCGCGCGCCCCTGCAGCGCCTGCGCGCGCGCCTCCGACACGATGCCCGCGGGCACCGCGTCGGCGGTGGTCTGCCAGTCCATGTCTCGATTCTCCCGAACCCCGGCCGCCGGCACGCGTTTGTTACGCCCGGCACCCCCGTGCAACGACGGATGCCGCGGGCATCTGCTGCTCGCGGCATCCGTCGTTCGTGTCAGCGTGGGTCAGACCCGGGCTGCCTCCGTGGCGGCGCGCGCTGCGGCCAGGCCGGCCTCGAGGTCGGCCTTGAGGTCGTCGATGTTCTCGATGCCCACGGAGAGGCGCACGAGGCCGGGGGTGACGCCCGTCGTGAGCTGCTGCTCGGGCGTGAGCTGCGAGTGCGTCGTGGATGCCGGGTGGATCACGAGCGAGCGCACGTCGCCGATGTTGGCGAGGTGGCTGAACAGCTGCAGGTTGTCGACGAGCGCGCGACCCGCGTCGACGCCGCCCTTGAGCTCGAACGAGAGCACCGCGCCGACGCCCTTGGGCGCGTACTTGTTGGCCGCCGCGTACCACGGGCTCGAGGGCAGCCCCGAGTAGTTCACGCTCGCCACGTCGGGGTGGTCGTCGAGCCACTCCGCGATCTCCTGCGCGTTCTGCACGTGCCGCTCGATGCGCAGCGACAGCGTCTCGATGCCCTGGATCAGCAGCCAGGCGTTGTTCGGGGCGATCGCCGCGCCGAGGTCGCGGAGCAGCTGCACGCGCGCCTTGATGACGTAGGCCAGGCCGTCGCCCACCGCGGCCGTGTAGCTCGCGCCGTGGTACGACGGGTCGGGCTCGGTGAGGCCGGGGAACTTCTCGACGTTCTTCGACCACTCGAAGGTGCCGCCGTCGACGATGGCGCCGCCGATGACGGTGCCGTGGCCGCCGAGGAACTTCGTCGCCGAGTGGATCACGATGTCGGCGCCGTGCTCGAAGGGGCGGATCAGGTAGGGCGTGGCGATCGTGTTGTCCACGATGAGCGGGATGCCCGCGTCGTGCGCGACGCCGGCCACGAGCTCGATGTCGAGGACGTTGATCTTCGGGTTGCCGATCGTCTCGGCGAAGAAGAGCTTCGTGTTGGGGCGAACCGCGCGGCGCCACTCGTCGGCGTCGTCCTGGTTCTCGACGAACGTGGTCTCGATGCCGAGCTTGGCCAGCGTGTACTTGAAGAGGTTGTAGGTGCCGCCGTAGATGGACGACGACGAGACGATGTGGTCGCCCGCCTGGGCGATGTTGAGCACCGCGAACGTCTCGGCGGCCTGGCCCGAGGCGACGAGCAGGGCGCCGGTGCCCCCCTCGAGCGCGGCGATGCGCTCCTCGACGACGGCCTGCGTGGGGTTCATGATGCGCGTGTAGATGTTGCCGAACTCGGCCAGCGCGAAGAGGTTCTGCGCGTGCTGCGCGTTGTCGAACACGTACGACGTGGTCTGGTAGATCGGGGTGGCCCTGGCGTGGGTCACCGGGTCGGGTGCTGCGCCGGAGTGCACCTGCTTCGTCTCGAAGCGCCAGTCGGCGGCGTGCTCTGCCATGAGGTCTCCTTCTCGGTCGGGTGTGCGGACCCGCCGCAACCGCGAGCCACGTTACGTCCGCGCCGATGGGGCGGCAACGGATGCCGACACACGGCGTCATCGGGCGACGGCGCGGGTCACCCGGGCGGCGTCGGTCCCGTCGCCGGCGGATCCTCGGGGGCCGGCTCGGCGGACGCGGGCCCCCCGGTCGCCGGCTCGCCGGATGCCGGGGGAGGGGGCTGCATCGCGCCGGGCGGCAGCACGAGCGTGCCGGTCGCGGTCGACGGCTCGGCGCGGAACAGCCACCTCGCGCGCGGCTCGACGAGGGGGCGGAACACCCGGCGCACCGGCTTCAGCGACAGCACCACCGAGATGCCGATGCAGAACAGGATCATCGCGGGCAGCACCCAGAACGGCTGGCGGCCGTGCAGGAGCGGCGTCTCCCGGAACGGGAAGAGGATGAACGTGTGCAGCAGGTAGATGTACATCGTGGCCGTGCCGAAGGGCGTGAACCAGCGCGTCCCCCGGGGCATCAGCACGAGGAAGGCCACGGCGAGCAGCATCGCGGAGAGCAGCAGCACCAGCCGGATGGCGCCCGACCACGGGTCGTCGTAGCCGATCGCCACGTACGCCTCGTCGTAGAGCATGAAGCGCCGGAGCTTGAGGTCGCGCCACGTCTCGATGGCGAACGGCATGAGCAGCAGCACGCCGGCGAAGAGGGCGATCGCGCCGGCGCGCCAGCGCCAGGCCACCCGTGACGACAGGTCGAGCCACTTGCCGGTGAGCTGCCACTGTCGCAGCTTCCAGCCGAACACGAAGAACGGCAGCATGCCGAGCGTGCGCGAGATCGCCAGCGTCGAGTCGATCGTCTCGGTGTAGCCGGCCCCGATCGAGATCGCGACGGCGATGAGCAGCGGGTAGCGCAGCAGCACGAGGTAGGGCAGCACGATCCGCCAGATCGCCAGCGCGATGAGGAACCACAGCGTCCACGACGCGGTGGTGTAGTCGAGGCTGAACTCGCCGCCGAGCGCCCACTTCGCGACCGACCAGATGGTCTCGAAGATGAAGTACGGGAAGACGATATCGGTGAGGATCTGCCGCAGCGACCTCGCACTCGGCGGCCCCGACTTCGCGAAGTATCCGCTCACCGTGACGAAGACGGCGACGTGGAAGGAGTAGATGAACAGGTAGACGCTGTACGCGATGTCGTCCTCCGCGATGAGCGGGAGGATGCCGTGGCCGATCACGACGAGCGTGATCGCGATCCACCGGGCGTTGTCCCACAGCGGGACCCGCCGGCGCTTCGTCGGGGTCGTCGGATGCGGCCTCGTCTGCATCGACCCATTCAACCGCACCGGTTCGACGGATGCCGCGGCGGCGGCTCCAGGCGTCCCGGTGGCGCAGTGCCGGATCGGACGCGCCGCGGTGCAGAATAAGGCCCATGGGAGTGCTGCGAGCGGTCGTGACCGGGGCGAGTTCGGGGATCGGCGAGGCCACCGTGCGCGCCTTCCGGGCCGCCGGGTGGGAGGTGGTGGGCGTCGCCCGCCGCGAGGAGCGACTGCGCGCGCTCGCCGACGAGACCGGGGCATCCGTGTTCGTGGCCGACCTCACCGAGCAGCGCGACGTCGACGCCCTGCGCGACCACCTGGAGGCCACCGGGCCAGTGCACGCGCTCGTGAACAACGCGGGCGGCGCGAAGGGCCTCGACTCCGTCGAGGCGTCGTCCGTCGAGGACTGGGCGTGGATGTTCGAGGTGAACGTGCTGGCGCTCAAGCGGGTCACGAGCGCGCTGCTCCCGCTGCTGCGGCGAGGCGCGCTCGACCGCGGCGTGGCCGACCTGGTGAACGTCACCTCGATCGCGGGGCACACCGCGTACGTCGGCGGGGGCGGCTACAACGCCGCCAAGTTCGCGGCGCACGCGCTCACGGAGGTGCTGCGCCTGGAGCTGAACGGGGAGCCGCTGCGCGTCGTCGAGGTCGCACCGGGCATGGTGAAGACCGACGAGTTCGCCCTCGTGCGCTTCGGCGGCGACCGCGAGCGCGCCGACGCCGTGTACGACGACGTGCCCGAGCCGCTCGTGGCCGACGACATCGCCGCCGTCATCCTCGATGCGGTGCAGAAGCCGCGCCACGTCGACCTCGACCTCATCGTGGTGAAGCCCGTGGCGCAGGCGGCCCCGCACCGGTTCGCGAAGGGCGAGCTCGCGGTGAAGCCCGAGGTCGGCCGGTGACCCTGCGCGGGGTGTCCGAAGGCGACGAGGCCACCGGTCGACGACGACGCTACGTCGATGTGACCGCCCGCGGGCTGGCCCTGCTCGGCGTGCTGTTCGTGTTCAGCTACACCGTCTACGTGCTCTGGCCCGACCGGCCGCCGGCGGTGACGAGCGTCATCTTCGTCATCCTCGTCGCCACGTGGGTCATCTTCATCATCGACGTGGTGATCCGGATCGCGCTCACGCCCCACGGCCGGCGGTGGCACTATGCGTGGCACCACCCCCTCGAGGTGCTCTCGGCGATCCTGCCAGTGTTCCGGGCGCTCCGCGTCGTCGGGCTCCTCCAGGACCTGCCGGTCCTCAAGCGCCACACGCCCAGCGCGGTGCGGGCGCAGTTCATCATCCTCGCGCTCGCCTACGCATGCGCATGGGTGTTCTTCCTCGCGCTCGCCACCCTCGATTCCGAGCGCGGCACGAAGGGCGCGAACATCACGACCTTCGGCGACGCCATCTGGTGGGCGATCGTCACGATCACGACCGTCGGCTACGGCGACCTGTACCCCGTGACCCCGGCGGGCCGGTTCTATGCGGTGCTGCTCATGGCGGGCGGCATCGCGATCGTGGGCACGGCGTCGGCGACGATCATCTCCTACCTCAACGAGCGCGTCGCGGGGCTCCGGCACACCGGCGCGGAGCTCGCGGCGCCGTCGCTCTCCACCGGCGAGAAGGCCGATCCCGCGGCCACCCACGCGCTGCCCCCCGAGGAGCCCTCCGGGTCCGAGCGACCCGACGGCGCCGCCGGGTAGCCTGTTCGGATGACCTTCGATGCGAACGACGCGGGCACCGGCGTCGACGGGATCCGCCGCGAGATCCTCACCTGGGACGAGTTCGGCGATGCCGCACGATCGCTCGCCGGCGACGTGCTGCGATCGGGGTTCACCCCCGACGTGGTGATCGCCATCGCCCGCGGCGGGCTGCTGCTCGCGGGCGCGATCTCGTACGCGCTCGGCACCAAGGCGTGCGGCTCGATCAACGTGGAGTTCTACTCGGGCATCGACGAGCGACTGCCCGAGCCGGTGCTGCACCCGCCGATGCTCGACGCCCCGGCCCTCGGCGGCAAGCGGGTGCTGCTCGTCGACGACGTCTCCGACTCGGGACGCACGCTCGCCAAGGTCGTGGCAATCATCCGCGACGAGGGCGCAGAGGTGCGCACGGCGACGCTCTACACGAAGTCGCACACCGTGCTCGAGCCCGACTTCGACTACCGGCGCACCGACGACTGGATCATCTTCCCCTGGTCGGCCCTGCCTCCCGTCGCAGCCGGGGAGGACGCCGCGTGAGCGTGCACCTCATCGGCGGCGGCGCGACCACGAGTGCGGACGCCGACCTCTACGCGCCGTTCGTCGCCGAGGCGGCCTCGCGAGCCGGCGCCACGGGTCGCGCACGGCCGCGGATCGCCGTGATCTCACTGCACCCCGAGGCCGAGGAGAAGGCCCCGGCGCTCGCCGAGCTCCTGGCCGACGCCGCAAGCGGACACGAGATCGAGGTGCAGCTGACCGCAGGTCGGCCCGGCGAGCCGATCGAGCCCGGCGCGATCGCCGACGTCGACGGCATCGCGGTGGGCGGCGGGCTCGTCGAGGACGTGCGTGCCGGACTCGAGCCGGTGTTCGGCGAACTGCGTCGTCTGGTCGCCGGCGGAGTGCCCTATCTCGGCGCCTCTGCCGGCGCGATGATCGCGGCCGAGGGCTCCCTCGCGAGCGGCACGCGCATCGGCGGGGTGGTCGTCGCACCCGAGGACCCTGACGAGCCGGCGGACGAGCTCGAGATCGAGTCGGGGATCGGCCTCGTCGACGTGGCCATCGAGGTGCACGTCGCCCAGCGCGGCATGCTCGCCCGCCTGGTGGCGGCCGTCGAATCCGGGCTCGTCGCCGGCGGGCTCGGCATCGACGAGCGCACCGCCCTGATCGTGGGCGACGGCGGGCTCCGCGTCGAGGGGAAGGGCAGCGTCTGGCGGGTGCTCCCGACCGAGGGCGGCGTGCTGGTCTCCACGATCGGCAGCTGACGGTGTCCGCGAAATCCCTCGACGAGCTCTCCGCCGACGGACTCATCGACCCGGGGTGGGCACGCGCCCTCGCCCCGGTCGGCCCGCGCATCGCCGAGCTCGGCGACTTCCTCCGCGCCGAGACGGCGGCGGGCCACGGCTACCTGCCGCGCGGGGAGCACGTGCTGCGGGCGTTCGGCGCGCCGCTCGACGAGGTGCGCGTGCTCATCGTCGGTCAGGACCCGTACCCCACGCCGGGGCATCCGATCGGCCTCTCGTTCGCGGTCGACCCCGACGTGCGGCCCGTGCCGCGGAGCCTTGCGAACATCTACCGGGAGCTCGCCGACGATCTCGGGGTGACACCGCCGAGCCACGGCGACCTCACTCCGTGGAGCACGAACGGCGTGATGCTGCTCAACCGCGTGCTGACCGTGCGCCCCGGCGCGCCCGCTTCGCATCGCGGCAAGGGCTGGGAGACGGTGACCGACCATGCCATCCGCACGCTCGTCGGGCGCGACCGGCCGCTCGTCGCCATCCTGTGGGGGCGGGACGCGCAGGGCCTTCGGCCCCTGCTCGGCAGCACGCCCGTGATCGAGTCGGCGCATCCGAGCCCGCTGTCGGCGAGCCGCGGCTTCTTCGGTTCGCGGCCGTTCAGCCGCGCCAACGCGATGCTCGTCGCGCAGGGCGGCGAGCCGGTCGACTGGAGCCTGCCCGCATGACGCGGGAGGGGCATCCGGTGCCGCGGCTTCGGCGGTAGTCTGCTGCAATGCTCGAGGAGGAATACCAGGAACGACGGGTGCTGCCGCGGCACCTCCGCAAGGCTCCCGAGCCCGAGACGCCGTTCGACTTCACGATCCGCGATGCCGTGCTGCCCGACATGCCGGCCGTGCGCGAGATCTACAATTACTACGTCGCGAACTCCACGGTCACCTTCGACGAGGACGCGATGACCCTGAAGGAGTGGAAGGCGAAGTTCGCCTACCTCGACAAGCTCGGCATGCCGTTCCTCGTGGCCGAGTCGCCGAGCGGGCAGCTGCTCGGCTACGCGCTCGTCGCCCCGTGGAAGCAGAAGCGCGCCTACCGCTACACGGTGGAGAACTCCATCTACCTCGGGCCGGCGGCGGCCGGCAAGGGGCTCGGCCGGGCCCTCCTGGCCGAGCTGATCGACCGGTCGAAGGCGGCGGGCCTCAAGGAGATCATCGCCGTGATCGCCGACCAGGGCGCCGAGGCGTCGATCGCGCTGCACGAGAAGTTCGGCTTCCAGGAGATCGGCCGCATGGGGCGGGTCGGCTTCAAGTTCGACCGCTGGCTCGGCACGGTGCTGCTGCAGAAGTCGCTGAAGTAGCGAGCGGATGCCGCCGGCGCGGCGCCGGTGGCGGCAGCGCCGCGCCCCGGCGGCCCACGTGCGGCCGTAGGCTCGGAGGGTGACCGAGCTGCACGAGTACACCGCCCTCCAGCTCCACCAGCTGCTGCAGCGCCGTGAGGTGTCGCCGGTCGAGCTCACGCGGCACTACCTCGCCCGCATCGAACGCCTCGACGGGGAGGTCGGCGCGTTCGCAACGGTGACGCCCGACGCCGCGCTCGCCCGGGCGCGCCACGTCGAGGAGCACGTGCCGACCGCGGCCCCGCTCTGGGGCATGCCGGTCGCCGACAAGGACCTCAACCGCCGCGCCGGCGTG
>NZ_WJSP02000138.1 GCF_009720255.1 Agromyces humi
CCGCCGATGCCGCAGCCGAGGTCGGCCACGTGACCGACGCCGGCGCGGGCGAACCTGCCCGCGTGGAGTGCGGCCACCTTGAGGCGCGTCGCCTGCTCGAGGCCGGCCTCCGTGAAGAGCATGCGTGAGGCGAACTCGCCGAACTTGACGCTCGCGCGGGACCTGAGCCTCGACTGGCTGAGCACGGTGGCCACGAGCCCGGGGGAGTGGCCGGCCCGGCGCAGCTCCGCGACGACGCGGACGATGTCGGCCTTGGCGTCCCAGTCGGGAAGCGAGTCGAGCAGCCGGAGGCCCTCGGGAGAGAGCAGTTCGACGAGCTCGGCGCGTTCCACCCGGCCACGCTAGCACCCCGTTCCGGCGGACTGGCACTCACGTTGCATGAGTGCCAAATCGGGCCTAGACTCGGTTTAGCACTCTCGCTGTGAGGCTGCTAACCAGTCTTCCGTCAAGAAAGAGGTCAACCGTGTCGGTTTCCATCAAGCCGCTCGAGGATCGCATCGTCATCAAGCAGGTCGACGCAGAGCAGACCACCGCGTCGGGTCTCGTGATCCCCGACACCGCCAAGGAGAAGCCCCAGGAGGGCGAGGTCGTGGCAGTGGGCCCCGGCCGCATCGACGACAACGGCAACCGCGTCCCGCTCGACGTGGCCGTCGGCGACAAGGTCATCTACTCGAAGTACGGCGGCACCGAGGTCAAGTTCGGCGGCGAGGAGCTCCTCGTGCTCTCGGCGCGCGACGTGCTCGCCGTCGTCGTCCGCTAGTCGACACGCACGCTCAGGGGCCCGGATGCCATGCGGCATCCGGGCTTCTGTCGTCTCCGGATGCCGCGACCCCGAGCCGGCGACGACAGGATCCCGTCGCCGGGTGGCAGCCGATGGGCGGATGCCGGAACGCGCCCGGCGTAGGGTGGATCGAGTGTCGTCACGATCGGAACCCAGCACGCCCGCCCCGGCCGCGCACCATGCTCCGGTGAGCCGATCGGGGCTCGCGTTCGCGGTCAGCGCGTACGTGCTGTGGGGATTCCTCCCGATCTACTTCATCGCGCTGGTGCCCTCGGGCCCGATCGAGATCGTGGCGTGGCGAGTGCTCTTCTCGCTCGTCTTCTGCGCCCTGCTCATCACGGTCACCCGGGCCTGGCGTGCGCTCGGCGTGCTGTTCCGCGACCGGCGCATCGTGCTCACGATGGGCCTGGCCGGGCTCCTCATCTTCATCAACTGGCAGACCTACGTGTTCGCCGCGACGACGAACCAGGTGGTCGAGGCGGCCCTCGGCTACTTCATCAACCCGATCGTCACGGTCTTCCTGGGCGTCCTCGTGCAGCGCGAGCGCCTGAACGTCACGCAGTGGGTCGCCGTGGGCATCTCGATCCTCGCGGTCGTCGTGCTCGCGGTCGGCTACGGACAGCTGCCGTGGATCGCCCTCGTGCTGGCGTTCTCCTTCGGGTTCTACGGCCTCATCAAGAAGCGCGTCGGGCCGAGGGTCGATGCGGTGTCGGGCCTCACGCTGGAGACCGTGTGGCTCGCGCCGCTCGCGATCGTGCAGCTCGTGTTCGTGGCACTGACCACCGGGCTCACCATCGGCACCGTCAACGCGTGGCACACCGTGCTGCTGATCGGCCTCGGCGCCGTCACGGCGGTGCCGCTCCTGCTCTTCGCGGCGGCTTCGCGGCGACTGCCGCTCATCTACATGGGGTTCATCCAGTACTTCGCGCCGTTCATCCAGTTCCTCGTGGGCGTGGTCGTGCTCCAGGAACCCATGCCCCCCGAGCGGTGGGTCGGGTTCGCGCTCGTGTGGGTCGCGCTCGTCGTGCTCACCGTCGACCTCGTGCGCGGCGCCCGTTCGTCGCGACGGACGGCGGCCGAGGTGCTCGAGGAGCCCATCTGAGCCGTGGGCGCTGCGGTCGCCCACGAGATGGGGGTCACGCGCGATCCGCGCGTGAAGTCCGCCGCACACGACGATTTGCTGCGCGCCGGTATGGGAAGGTGTCGGCAAGGTAACGATTCCTGCGGTGTTACACGGTTGTGACCGCGGCGACTTGTTTCGGCCTTGGGCGCACCATAGTGTCAAAACACGGCGTCACCAGACGCTGATTTTGTGTACCAATCCTTCAGTCCCAAGGAGCAACATGAGCGTATTCGCGAAGGCCACGGCCTCGCGCTCGGCTCGCGCAGCATGGACGGGGGTCGCCCTCGCCGGCGTCAGTGCCCTCCTCCTCACGGCGTGCAGTTCGGGTGCCCCGGCCCCCGCCGAGTCGGATGAACCGACCAAGGCCGCCGCCGGCGACGCCCTGCCCATCGAGGCAGGTGAGCGCGACCTGACTCTCAAGATCGGCACGATCCTTCCGCAGAGTGGAACGCTCGCGTTCCTCGGCCCGCCCGAGGAGGCCGGCGTCGCGCTCGCCGCCAAGGAGATCAACGAGGCCGACATGGGGCTCAACATCGAGGTCGTCTACCGCGACTCCGGTGACACCACGACGGACATCGCGACCGTCTCGGTGACCGACCTCCTCTCGCAGGATGTCTCGGCCATCGTCGGTGCCGCCTCGTCCGGTGTCTCGTTCACGGTCATCGACCAGATCAGCTCTGCCGGTGTCGTGCAGTTCTCGCCGGCGAACACGTCGCCCGACTTCACCGACTACGAGGACAACGGCCTGTACTTCCGTACCGCGCCGTCCGACCTCCTCCAGGGCGAGGTGCTCGGCAACCAGATCGCCGAGGACGGCGCGTCCACGCTGGGCCTGCTCGTCCTGAACGACCCCTACGGCACGGGCCTCGCGGCCGCGACCAAGGAGTCGTTCGAGGCTGCCGGCGGCGAGGTCGTCGCCGAGGAGCTCTTCAACACGGGCGACTCGAACTTCGACGCGCAGCTCTCGGCCATCAAGGCCGCGAACCCCGACGCCGTGGCGGTCATCACCTTCGATGAGGCCAAGGTCGTCGTCCCCGCCCTCGTGGGCTCCGGTTACCCCGGCGACCAGCTGTACTTCGTCGACGGCAACCTGTCCGACTACAGCGCGGACTTCGCGCCCGGCCTCATCGCCGGCTCGAAGGGCACGCTGCCCGGCCCGAAGCTGGAAGACGACTTCCGGGAGCGCATGCTCGCGGTCAACCCCGACCTCGCGGACTTCAGCTACGGCCCCGAGTCGTACGACGCGACCATGCTGATCGCCCTTGCGGCGTACGCGGCGAACAGCACCGAGGGTGCCGACATCGCCAAGTACCTCCGCCAGGTGTCGGGCGGCACGGGTGATGGCGAGGTGGTGACCGACTTCACGGCCGGCGCGACGCAGCTGCAGGAGGGCAACCAGATCAACTACGACGGCCCCTCCGGCCCGATCACGCTCGATGAGCACGGTGACCCCACCGAGGCGACCATCGGCGTCTACGAGTACGGCGACGACAACAAGTACACGCGCATCAACTAGTACGCGTCTCGCACGGAAGGGCCCCGGCTTCGGCTGGGGCCCTTTCGCGTGCCCGCCGGCGACCAGCACATCCGGTACCTCGAGTACCCGGCCGAGCGCTTCTCGGTCGCTGACTCCGGCTTCGCCGCCGTGCTCGTGGAGCTCACGGTCTTCCGCGGCCGATCGGCCGAGGCGAGGCATTTCCCCTTCGGCTCGATCGCGCGTCAGCTCGCCGCGCTCGGCGTCTCGACGGACGACCTGATCGTCGTCCTCCACGAGCCACCACGAGCTGCCGCTCGAGAACTGGGGCCTGCACGGGCGCTCCGCGGCGGAGGTGGACCTCGGCTTCGACCTGGACGTCTGAGGCATCCCGTCACGAGGCGTGCAGCCGCCGGGAACGACGAAGGGGCGGATGCCGCAGCATCCGCCCCTTCGTGGAGTGGTGACTCAGTCCTGCCCGAGCGTGCCCAGGTACAGGCCGATGACCTTCGGGTCGTTCAGCAAGTCGCGGCCCGTGCCGGTGTAGGCGTCGTGCCCCTGGTCGAGCACGTAGCCGCGGTCGCAGATCTGCAGGCAGCGACGCGCGTTCTGCTCGACCATGATGGTCGTGACGCCTGCCCGGTTGATCTCCTTGACGCGCAGGAACGCCTCGTCCTGCCGGACGGGGGAGAGGCCTGCCGACGGCTCGTCGAGGAGCATGACATGCGGGCCCATCATCAGGGCACGCGACATGGCGACCATCTGCCGCTCACCGCCCGACAGCGAGCCGGCACGCTGGCCGAGCCGCTTGCCGAGCTCGGGGAAGATCTCGGTCACGAACTCCAGCCGCTCCTTGACGCCCTTGGGCTTCTGGAACATGCCCATCTCCAGGTTCTCCTGGATGGTGAGCGACGGGAACACGTTGTTCGTCTGCGGCACGAACCCGACGCCCTTGGCGACCAGCTTGTTCGCCTTGAGGTTCGTGATCTCCTCGCCGTTGAGCTTGATCGTGCCCTCGCGGACCTTCACGAGCCCGAAGATCGACTTGAGCAGCGTCGACTTGCCGGCGCCGTTCGGGCCGATGATGCCGATGAGCTCGCCCTGGCGGGCGATCAGGGAGCACGCGTTGAGGATGTTCACGCCGGGAAGGTAACCGGCCGTGATGGCGTCGACCTCGACGACGGTGTCGGCCACAGGGTCGAGCACCGCGCCGGCGGCGGGTTCACTGTTCGTCATCGATGAGCTCCTTCAGTACCTCGACATGCTCGGTGTCGATGCCGATGTCCGTATCGTGGTGGGCGCCGAGGTAGGCGTCGATCACGGCGGGATCCTGCATCACGGTGTGCGGGTCGCCCTCCGCGACGATCTTTCCCTCGGCCATCACGATCACCCAGTCGGCGATGTGGCGCACCATGTGCATGTCGTGCTCGACGAAGAGCACCGACATGCCCTGGGACTTCAGGTCGAGGATGTGCTCGAGCAACGATTGCGTGAGCGCCGGGTTGACGCCCGCCATCGGCTCGTCGAGCATCACGAGCGTGGGATCGCTCATGAGCGCCCGGGCCATCTCGAGGAGCTTGCGCTGGCCGCCGGAGAGGCTCGCCGCATAGTCCTCGCGCTTGGTGTCGAGCTTGAACCGGGTGAGGAGCTCGACCGCCTTCTCCTCGATCTCGTCCTCCTGCTTGCGCCACAGGAACGGCAGCACCGAGCGGAACAGGTTCTCACCGCCCTGGCCCTTGGCCCCGAGCTTCATGTTGTCCATGACGGTGAGGAGGCCGAGCGCCTTCGTGAGCTGGAAGGTGCGAATGAGGCCCATGCGCGCGACCCGGTAGGCGGGGACGTGCGCGAGCGAGCGGCCGTCGAACTCCCAACTGCCCTCGTCGGGCTTGTCGAAGCCCGTGAGCAGGTTGAAGAAGGTGGTCTTGCCGGCGCCGTTCGGGCCGATGAGGGCCGTGATCGCGCCGCGCGGGATCTCGACGTGGGCGACATCGACGGCCGTGAGGCCGCCGAAGGTGCGCTTCACGCTGTCGGCGGTGAGGATCGGGTCCACCTTGCGGACACCCGGCCCGGCCTCGCCGACGTGGAGGCCGGTGCTCTTCACCGGCTTGGACGTGGGAGTGACATCACTTGACAAAGGCCAGCTCCTTCTTGTTTCCGAAGATGCCCTGGGGCCTGAAGACCACGATCAACATGATCGCGATGCCGACGAGGATGAACCGGAGCTGCCCGGCCTGCACCTGCGTCATGAACGGGAACCAGCCCGCCTCCACGGCCCGGGCCATGAAGCCCGAGAAGAAGGAGAGCAGCACCCAGAAGATCATCGAGCCGACGATCGGCCCGAGGATCGTGGCGGCCCCGCCGAGGAGCAGGATCGCGTAGATGAAGAACGTGAGCGACGTCTGGTAGTTCGCCGGCACCACCGCTCGGGGCAGGACGAAGATCATGCCGGCGAGGGTGCCGTAGACGCCACCGAGGATGAGGCTCTGCATCTTGTACGAGTAGACGTTCTTGCCGAGCGCGCGCACGGCGTCCTCGTCCTCGCGGATGCCCTTGATGACGCGGCCCCACGGGCTGCGGATGATCAGCCATGTGAGCAGCGCGAACACGATGACGAGCGTCCAGCCGACGATCCGGATCCACCAGTCGTACGCGTTGTACGTGAATGGGCCGAAGCCGTAGGTGCCCGGGGGGATCGGGTTCAGGTCGGCGAAGCCGCCCTTGTATCCCTGCAGGCCGCTCGCCGAGCCGGTGAGCGAGTCGAACGTGTTCGTCGTGAAGACGAGCCGCAGGATCTCGGCCGCGGCGATCGTGACGATCGCGAGGTAGTCGGCGCGGAGCCGCAGGGTCGGGATACCGAGGATCAGCGCGAAGATCACGGATGCCCCGACGCCGACGAGCACGGACGCCCACACGGGGAATCCGAACGACAGCGTCGAGATGGCGAACCCGTAGGCACCGAGGGCCATGAAGCCCGCCTGACCGAAGTTCAGGAGGCCCGTGTACCCGAAGTGGATCGCCAGGCCGAGGGCGGCGAGGGCGTAGGCGGCGGTCGTGGGGCTGATGAGCTCCTGCGCCGCGTTGGAGAAGATCGCAATCCAGTCGATCATGGTCGGTCCTCCTTAGCCGATTCTCTCGCGGCGACCGAGGATGCCCTGCGGTCGGAACAGCAGCACGAGGATCAGCACGATCAGCGCGCCCACGTACTTCATGTCGGAAGGCAGCCACAGCGTCGACAGCTCGATGAAGAGGCCGACGATGATCGACCCGACGAGCGCGCCGAACGCGGTGCCCAGGCCACCGAGGGTGACCGCGGCGAACACGAGCAGCAGGATCTGGAAGCCCATGTCCCAGCTCACGCCGGGCCGGAAGTAGGCCCAGAGGATGCCGGAGAGGCCCGCCAGCGCGCCGCCCGCGATCCAGACGATGCGGATCACGCGGTCGACGTCGATGCCGCTCGCTGCGGCGAGGCTCGGGTTGTCGGACACCGCTCGCGTCGCCTTGCCGATGCGCGTGCGCAGCAGGAAGAACGCGAAGGCCGCCAGCACCACGATCGAGGTCGCCATGCTTGCGACGTCGATCCACGACAGCGTCACCGGTCCGAGGTGGATGTCGGACGGGATCGTCGCCCCCGGCAGCTGCCTCGTCGCTCCGCCGTAGAAGAACTGGTACGTGTACCGCAGCGCGAGCGAGAGGCCGATGCTGACGATCATGAGCGGGATGAGGCCCACCCCTCGCCGTCGCAGCGGCTTCCAGATCGTCGCGTCGAGCGTGAATCCGAGCGCGGCGCTCAGCACGATGGCGATGATGATCGCGAGCCAGATCGGCAGCGCGAGGTCGACGCCGAAGGTGAGCACCATCAGGCCGCCGAACGTGATCATCTCGGCGTGCGCGAAGTTCGAGAGCCCGGTCGTGCCGAAGATCAGCGACAGGCCGATCGCCGCGAGCGCGAGCAGGAGCCCGAAGTTGAGGCCGTTGATCACGCGGATCAGCACCTGCGCGCCGATGTCGGTCGTGGTGCGCTGGCCCTCGCCGAGGAAGAAGTTCACCGCCTTCAGCTTCGTGAGGCCGAACTCGGCGTCGACGGTGCTCTGGCCCTCCTTGACGACGACACCCTCGGGCAGGGTGTCCTCGTTGAGGGTCAGCTTGTACTCGCCCTTCTCGGGCACGCCGAGGCGCCACTTGCCCTCGGCGTCGGTCTCGGTCTCGGCGTCGTATCCGTTGCCTTCGACGCTGATCTCGACGCCGCGCAGCGGCTTGTCGTCGAACGTGACGTTGCCCACGAAGAAGTACTCGAACTCCTCGGCTTCCGTCGTCGCCGCACTCCCGGCCTCCGCCATCGCAGGGGACGCTGCGATGCCGGACAGAGTGAGTGCGGAGAGAAGGATTCCGAAGAGGATGAGCCACCTCCCGCGTGAACGTCGTGCGACTGTTTGCGTGGGTTCCACTGCACCTCCAAGGGTCCCGGCCGGCTGTTGGCCGTCTCGGGTCCGGGTCTTCCCCGTCGACGTCGTCGTCGACAGTACGTGCCGATTATGTCCCATGTGTTTCACGCACGGAGACAATGGCCCTCGATTGTTATCCGGGGAATGCCCGTCGTGCAAACTCGCTTAACATTGATGCATCCCGTCGCGACCCTCGCCGTGCGGGCGCGTACCCAGACTCGGAACGAAGGGGAGACATGGATCAGGCAGATCCGTTCGGATTCACAGGGCTGACCTACGACGACGTCCTGCTCCTGCCAGGTCACACCGATGTGATCCCCAGCGAGGCGGACACCACGTCGCGTCTCACCCGCCGCATCCAGGTGGCGACACCGCTGCTGTCCGCAGCGATGGACACCGTCACCGAGGCGCGCATGGCCATCGCCATGGCGCGACAGGGCGGCATCGGCATCCTGCACCGCAATCTCTCGATCGCCGAGCAGGCCGACATGGTCGACCGGGTCAAGCGCAGCGAGTCGGGCATGGTCTCCAATCCGGTGACGACGACCCCCGATGCGACCGTCGCCGAGGTCGACCACCTGTGCGCGACCTACCGGGTGAGCGGCCTGCCGGTCGTCGACGGCGACGGCGTGCTCGTCGGCATCATCACGAACCGCGACATGCGCTTCGTCTCCGATTTCGAGAAGCCGTCGACGCTCGTGCGCGACGTCATGACCAAGATGCCGCTGATCACCGGTCGCGTGGGCATGGACCCCGACGAGGCGATCGCCATCTTCGCGCAGCACAAGGTCGAGAAGCTGCCGCTCGTCGACGGCGCCGGCCGCCTGACGGGCCTCATCACCGTGAAGGACTTCGACAAGTCGGAGCAGTACCCCGACGCCACGAAGGACGCAGAGGGTCGCCTCCGCGTCGGCGCGGCGATGGGGTTCTTCGGCGACGCGTGGGAGCGCGCCGAGGCACTCCGCGACGCGGGCGTCGACGTGCTCGTGGTGGACACCGCCAACGGTGAGAGCGCGGGCGTGCTCGACATCATCCGCCGGCTCAAGTCCGACCCCACGTTCGCGCACATCGACGTGATCGGCGGCAACGTCGCGACGCGCGAGGGCGCGCAGGCGCTCGTCGACGCGGGCGCCGACGCCGTC
>NZ_WJSP02000139.1 GCF_009720255.1 Agromyces humi
CCCGATCGGTCCGCACGAATGAGTTGATGCTGACGTCTGTCCAGTCGGCCGGGTCGAGCCTCGTGGCGTTGATCTCGCGGCCGAGTTCCTGCTGCGCGCGGTCGAGGGCGGCGTAGAGTTCGCGTCGAGGAATCCGCCGATCAGTCCGGTGATACCGGCGTTGTTCACGAGGCCGGTCACGGTGCCGAACCGCTCCACGGCCGACGGCACGACCGTCGCCGCGGCGTCGAGGTCGGCCATGTCGACCTGCAGCAGCAGCAGGCGGGAACCGGATGCCTCGCAGGCGCGCATCACCTGGAGGGCATCCTGCTCGCGGTCGCGGTACGTCAGCACGAGATCGTGCCCGTCGCGGGCGAGGCGCTCGGCGACCGCCGCACCGATGCCGCGGCTGGCGCCGGTGACGATCGTGACGGGTCGGCGGGAATCCGTATGCATGCAGATCAGACTATGGCGCGCGGACGCGGGTCTGGTGCCGGCCCGACCAGCGGGCGTACCATCGGGCGCATGGCACGCGAGGAGGCGAGCCCGCCACAGGGCAATCCGTACACCAGGTTCTTCGATCGCGTCGACCGGGTCCTCGGGCCCGCGTTCGTCTCGCCGCTCATGCCCGCCGAAGAGGAGACATCCGCGATGCCGGAGGACCAGAAGCCGTGCCCGCTCTGCGGGCATCCGATGTTCGAGCATGTCATCGACCACTCGACCGCGAACACCGTGCTGGTGTGCCCGACCGACGAACGCCTGCCGGAGCACGAGGTCGAAGGGCCGCTCAATGAACTCGGCATGCCGGCCACGGGGCGGCGTCTGGAGAAGTTCGAGGAGCGCGAGGCGCACGAACGCGACCTCCGCGAGGAGCGCGCGGAGCTCTAGCCGGGGGAGAGCACCGCGAGCTGCTGCGTGGCCCTCGTCATCGCGACATAGCGGTCCACCGCGCCTTCGATGCCGTCGCCGAACCCGTCAGGGTCGATCAGCACGACGAGATCGAACTCCAGTCCCTTCGACAGCTCGGGCGTGAGCCGACGGACCCGGGCTGCGGACTCGGGCGTGATGCCGGTCACGTCGATCGGTGCGTCACTCCTGTGGATGACGCACGCGACGCCGTCGTCGTGGGTGGCGAGCCACGTCGCGAGGATGGAGTCGAGTTCGGCACGTGCGCCGTGCATCACCGGGAGTCCGCTGCTGCGAATCGACGTCGGCACGTTGGCATCGGGAAGCACGGCTCGAATGACCGGCTCCGCCTCGGCCATGACCTCCTGGGGCGTGCGGTAGTTGATGGTGAGGCTCGCCTGCTCCATCCGTTCGAGCCCCACTCGCGCGAGTCGTTGCCGCCAGCTCTCGGTGAAGCCGTGCCTGGCCTGCGCTCGGTCGCCGACGATGGTGAAGCTCCGGGACGGGCAGCGTGCGAGCAGCATCTGCCACTCGGCATCCGTCAGCTCCTGCGCTTCGTCGACCACGATGTGCGCGAACGGCCCGGCGAGCAGGTCGGGATCGGGCTGGGCCTGCGCCACCTCGTCGATCAGCGTGTACTGCACGTCCTGCCCGCGGAGCATCTTCATGACGCCGAGGGAGGAGTCGTCCGCGGCGATGAGGTCGTCGACGACACGGTCCATGACCTCGCGTTCCGAGGCGAGAGCGGCCTCCTGGCGACGTCGGCGGCGTGACGCGTCGGGGTCCCCGATGCGTCGGCGCGCGGCATCCAGCAGCGGCAGGTCGGACACCGTCCAGGCGCGGGCCTCGTCGCGATGGAGCATCCGCATGTCGGCGGGGGAGAGCCACGGGGCGCAGGCCGCCAGGTACGCGGCGACCGACCACAGGTCGCCGACCACGCCGGCGGGGTCCAGCAGCGGCCACGCTCGATTGAATACCGAGCGCAGCTCGGTGTTCTGTTCGAGTGCGCTGCGCAGGCGAGCGTCGGCGACGTCCTCGTCGTGGTTGTCCATGAGGATCGCGATGAGTGCCTCCCAGACCTCGTCGCGCGCCTCGTTGTGCGGGGTCGCGGGCTCGCGGGCGTCGAACGCCTCGGCCCAGTCGTCGGGATCCAACCAGATGTCGGCCCAGGGGGTCTCGACGGTCATCCCTCGCGCCGGAGGCCGCTCGTAATGGGCGACCGCTGCCTCGACGGAGGTCACCAGCCGGGCCGACGCCTTGAGCCGTGCGACGGCTGGATCCGACTCGGGAAGGGCCGCCGAACCCTCGGGGACGAGATCTCGCAGCGTGCAGGTCTGCACGCCCTCCTCGCCGAGGCTCGGCAGCACGTCGGCGACGTAGTCGAGGTACGGCTGGTGCGGTCCCACGAACAGCACGCCACCTCGGCGATGTCCGAGGCGCGGGTCGGAGTAGAGCAGGTACGCGGTTCGGTGCAGCGCGACGACCGTCTTGCCCGTGCCCGGCCCGCCGTCGACGACGAGCGCCCCACGGGAACCGGCCCGGATGATCGCGTCCTGGTCGGCTTGGATCGTGGCCAGCACATCGCGCATGCGGTCGCTGCGGGTTGCGCCGAGTGTGGCGATGAACGCGGACTGGTCGTCGAGCGCAGCGCGGTGGCCCGAGAACCCGTCGGTCGTGAACACCTCGTCCCAATAGTCGGTGATCCGGCCGCGCGTCCAGCGGTAGCGTCGGCGACTCGCCAGTCCCATGGGGTCACCGTGTGTGGCGCCGAAGAAAGGCTCCGCGGCGGGGGAGCGCCAGTCGAGCAGCAGTCGTCGGCCCTCCTCGTCCACGAGGCCCAGACGGCCGATGTAGAGGGGATCCTCCGCGGCGTCGACATCCATGCGGCCGAGGCAGAGATCCAGGCCGTACCGCCGGAGGGTGCGGAGGCGTGCGGTCAGCTGGTGGACCTCGAGGTCGCGGTCCATCGCCGCCTGGCCGCGCCCGCCCGGCTCCTTGCGGAGGCGAACGAGCCGGGTCGAGACGTCGGCGATGGACCGCTGCAAGGTCCCTGCGATGGCCGCGAAGTGCTGCTCATCGGCAGCGATCAAGGTCGGATTCGCCTTCTCGGCGAGACGGGGCGGAAGATCGAACACGCTGGTGGTCAGGACTGCTCCTCGAGTGGCTGGAGGGGGACGGCCGTCCATTCTGCGACACCATGGGGCCCTTGCGGCAAGACCCCCTCGCTCCGATATCCTGAACGTGGGAGGTCGAGGCGACCTCCCGTTCGTCTGCCCGGTGCGTGATCGCAGGGGAGCGCCCAGCGCACTCAGCGAACACTCAGGAACGACGTTCCGAGTCGGCTCGAGTGGGTGTCGGCTCGGCTGGATAGCATGCAGGCATGGCCATCAGACTTGAGAACGTCGGGATCGCCGTCCGCGACCTCGAGGCGACCATCGCGTTCTTCACCGATCTGGGGCTCACGGTGGTCGGCCGCGACACGGTGAGCGGCGAGTGGACCGACACGGCTGTCGGCCTCGACGGCAATCACGCCAAGATCGCGGTGCTCAACACTCCCGATGGTCACGGTCAGCTCGAGCTCTTCGAGTACCTGCATCCCGAGGCGATCGAGACGGAGCCCACACGCCCGAACGAGATCGGCATGCATCGCGTCGCGTTCTCCGTCGACGACATCGACGAGGCCCTGGCGATCGCCGCGAGACACGGCTGTCATCCACTGCGCGGCGTGGCCACCTACCAGGACGTGTACAAGCTCACGTACCTTCGTGGTCCCAGCGGCATTCTCGTGATGTTCGCCGAAGAGCTGAAGAAGAACTGACGCGCCCGAGCCTGCGTTTCAGGGGAGCGGGCACTCGTCTGCGCCCGATGTCACGCCGGAGCACGGAGCCCGCCGGACCTCCAACCGACATAATGTGCATTATCGGCGTATTCCGAAGTCGGGGAAACCTGAGCGAGTCGGCTCGAATGTCGGCTCGTGTCGCGCTCCGGTCAGGCGCCCAGCGTCTGACCGCTGTAGAACGCGAACGTCGCGTCGGCCGCACGCGCTGCGTCATCCGGGTCGGCACCGGCCGCAACGTGCGCCTCGGCCCAGCGGTCGGCTGCGGCGCGGGTGAACGCCTGGCCCTCGTCGGACAGCGTCCATGCCTCACCCTCTTCCGGCGAGATCCGACTGTCCTGCACGCCGAGGTGCAGGGCCAGGCCGAGCATGGCCTGGTCCCACCCGACGCCGGTGGCACCCGGCCCGTACGTCTCCCACATCCCGGCCGGAACGTCGGCGACTCGCGCGACGTGCTCGAGTTCGAAGCGAGTGCGCTCCGGTCCGAGCGACGTGAGCCGCACCGTCACCCAGGAGACGTTTCCGGCGAACTCCCACGTGACGCGATATCCGGCGGCTCCGTCGGCGGGCGGCGTGCACTCGAGGACCTCGCCGCTTGCGTTCCCCGTGAGCTGGTATCGACCGCCGAGCCGGATGTCGCCCGAGACGGGCAGGAACCAGCGTGCGATCCGGTCGGGCTTCGTCGTCGCCGCCCACACGTCGTCGATGCCGGCGGGATAGTCCTGCGCGATCGTCTGGATCCGCGACTCCGCATCGTCGACCGCTTCGGTGCGCAGCGTGCGGGTCACGGCGTCGACCTGCGAACGAACGTCAACCATCAGTGCTCCTCATCTCGTGGTGTTGCCGGGTCGCCCGAATCGGCGGCGCGAACCGAGTCGGCGTCGACACCCGAGTCGGCGTCGACACCCGAGTCGGCGTCGACACCCGAGTCGGCGTCGTCGCCGGCCACGCGTCGGTTCCGCCTGCCGCGCGCGAGCTCGGTTCCGAGGGCCGCCAACGGGCCGCGCCAGTAGCGCTCGAACGGAGTCAACCAGGCGTTCACCTCCTGGAGCCCGCCCGCGTCGACGGCGTACAGCCGCCGGGTGCCCTCAGCTCGCACGGTGGCGAAGCCCTGCTCGCGCAGCACCCGCAGGTGCTGCGAGACCGCAGGCTGGCTGATACCGAACTCCTCGCCGATCATCGCGCCGACCTGGCCCGCCGGGGCCTCCCCGTCGGCGAGCAGTTCGAGGATGCGCCGGCGGACCGGGTCCCCCAGGACATCGAGCGCGTGCATGCCGTCGATTATTGCGCCTAGACTTATATAAGTCAAGCCTGAAGTTGATGGGTCGACGCCCTCGAGCCGCAGCGGCCGCGCCAGCCGACCCGCTGCCCGCTCGTCAGGAGCCGACGTACGCCGCCAGGTGCTCGCCGGTGAGGGTCGACCGGGCCGAGACGAGTTCGGCGGGCGTGCCCTCGAACACGATGCGACCGCCGTCATGGCCGGCTCCGGGTCCGAGGTCGATGATCCAATCGGCGTGGGCCATCACAGCCTGGTGGTGCTCGATGACGATCACCGACTTGCCGGCATCGACGAGCCGGTCGAGGAGTCCGAGCAGTTGCTCGACGTCGGCCAGGTGCAGGCCGGTCGTCGGCTCGTCGAGCACGTACACGCCGCCCTGCTCGGCCATGTGGGTCGCGAGCTTCAGGCGCTGGCGCTCACCGCCCGAGAGCGTCGTGAGCGGCTGGCCGATGGTCAGGTAGCCGAGTCCGACGTCGACGAGCCGCTTCAGGATGGCGTGCGCAGCAGGAAGACGCGACTCCCCCGCGCCGAAGAACGTCTCGGCGTCGGCGACCGACATGCCCAGGACCTCGCTGATGTCGCGTCCGCCGAGCTTGTACTCGAGCACGGACGTGTCGAACCGCCGACCCTCGCACACCTCGCACGGCGATTCCACCGTGGCCATCATGCCGAGGTCCGTGTAGATCACGCCTGCGCCGTTGCAGTTCGGGCAGGCGCCTTCGGAGTTGGCGCTGAACAGGGCCGGCTTGACGCCGTTCGCCTTCGCGAACGCCTTGCGGATCGGCTCCAGCAGGCCCGTGTAGGTGGCCGGATTGCTGCGACGCGAACCGCGGATCGCGCCCTGGTCGATCGAGACGACGCCATCGCGGCGAGCGACCGAGCCATGGATCAGCGAGCTCTTGCCCGAGCCGGCCACGCCCGTCACGACGACGAGCACGCCCAGCGGGACATCCACGTCGACGCCCTGGAGGTTGTTCTCCGACGCACCGCGAATCTCCAACGCTCCGGTCGGCGTTCGCACCTCCCCCTTGACCGACGCGCGGTCGTCGAGGTGCCGTCCGGTGAGCGTGTCACTCCCCCGCAGGTCGTCGACCGTGCCCTCGAAGACGATCTCTCCCCCGGCGGACCCGGCCCGAGGCCCGAGGTCGACGACATGGTCGGCGATGACGATCGCCTCGGGCTTGTGCTCCACGACCAGCACGGTGTTGCCCTTGTCGCGGAGTTGCAGCAGCAGGCGGTTCATCCGCTGGATGTCGTGCGGGTGCAGGCCGATCGTGGGCTCGTCGAAGACGTACGTGACATCCGTCAGCGACGACCCGAGGTGACGGATCATCTTGGTGCGCTGCGCCTCTCCGCCCGACAGCGTGCCCGAGGGGCGGTCGAGCGAGAGGTAGCCGAGTCCGATGTCCACGAACGAATCGAGGTTCTGCTGCAGGCCGGCGAGCAGGGGCGCCACCGACGGCTCGTCGAGGCCGCGCACCCAGGCGGCGAGATCGCTGATCTGCATCGCACAGGCATCCGCGATGCTGATGCCGTCGATCTTCGACCTGCGCGCGCCCTCGCTGAGCCGGGTTCCGCCGCACTCGGGGCACGCCGTGAAGGTCACGGCCCGCTGGACGAACGCTCGGATATGCGGCTGCATGGCGTCGACGTCCTTGGACAGCATCGACTTCTGCAGCTTCGAGACGAGGCCCTCGTAGGTGAGGTTGATGCCGTTGACCTTGACCTTGCCCGGCTCGCGATAGAGGAAGTCGTGCAGTTCGGACTCGGTGTAGTCGCGGATCGGCTTGTCGGGGTCGAAGAAGCCCGACTCCGAGAAGATGCGCACGGACCAGCCGTCGGCCGTGTAGCCGGGCACGGTGATCGCTCCCCCGGCGAGGGACTTGCTGTCGTCGTAGATCTGCGTGAGGTCGATGTCGGAGACGGTGCCCATGCCCTCGCACCTGGGGCACATGCCGCCGATCTGGCTGAAGTCGCGCGAGACGGTCGTGCTCTCCCCGCGATCGATGGTGATCGCACCACTCCCCTGCACGCTCGGGATGTTGAACGAGAACGCCTGCGGCGACCCGATGTGGGGCTGGCCGAGCCTGCTGAAGAGGATGCGCAGCATCGCGTTGGCGTCGGTCACGGTGCCCACCGTGGAGCGCGCGTTCGCGCCCATGCGCTCCTGGTCGACGATGATCGCCGTCGTGAGGCCCTCGAGCACATCGACGTCCGGGCGTGACAGCGTCGGCATGAAGCCCTGCACGAACGCGCTGTACGTCTCGTTGATCATGCGCTGCGACTCGGCGGCGATCGTGCCGAACACCAGCGAGCTCTTGCCCGAGCCCGACACGCCGGTGAACACCGTCAGGCGGCGCTTCGGGATCTCGATGCTCACGTCCTTCAGGTTGTTCACCCGGGCGCCCTGCACCCGGATCAGGTCGTGGCTGTCGGCGACACGCGCCTCGCCGTCAGTGGTATGCGTCACGGTCGTCGTCGTGCTCATCTGTCTCCCTCCGCCGGGCGCACCGATGCGCCCGGGTGCCCCGGCATGGCCTCCCATGATTCAACCAGTTCCGTCCGACGCGAGGCGCGCTCCCGCGTCATCGCAGCTCCTGGATCCGGATCATGTTCCCGGCCGGGTCGCGCACGGCGCAGTCGCGGAGCCCGTAGGGCTGGTCGGTCGGCTCCTGGGCGATCTCGACGCCCGCCGCCGTCAGGCGCTCGAAGGTCGCATCGAGGTCGGCGGATGCCAGGAGCAGGCCGCCGTACGTGCCCTTGGCCATCATGGCGGCGATCGTCTCGCGCTCCTCCTCGGTGAGGCCGGGTGCGGCGGCGGCCGGCTCGAGCACGATCGACGTGTCGGGCTGCTCGACCGGTCCGACGGTGATCCATCGCTTCCCGTCGTACCCGACGTCGCCCCGGACCTCGAATCCGAGCAGGTCGCGATAGAACGCCAGGGCGCGTTCGGGGTCGTCGTGCGAGAGGAAGCTCGCGTGGATGATGAGGCTCATGCCGCGACGCTACGCGCGCAGCCACGGCCGGCGCTTCTCGATTCCTGACCGATCTCGCAACCGGCCCCTGGAATCAGTCGGCGCGCTCGAGCTGCCCGATCTCGGCGCCGTCGGAGCCCTCGATCGTCATGGTCGAGCCCGAGATGGTGGCCTGGCTGAGCCCGGCGAGCCACGTGTCCACGTCCTCGCAGGCCATCTGCGTCGAGGCGACCGACTCGAAGGAGACGATGTCGTCGTCCTCGAGCTTCCATTCGCCCGAGAGCTGGTTGCAGCCGTCGGTGCCGCTCAGCTTGCCGCCCTGCTCGAGGGTCAGCGACGGGGCATCCGCATCGCTCGATTCGGACCAGGTGCCGACGGCGTCGATGGAGTCCCCGCTGGAGCCGGCGCACCCCGTGAGTGCGACGGCGGAGAGCACCATGAACGCGGCGAGAGTCGCTCGTTTCCCAGACATGCTCGCAGCATAACCCCCGGCCCTCGCGTGGCGGCAGATGACCGAGGGATGGATCTCAGGCCGGGCGCAGCAGGCCGTCTGCCTCGATGGCGGCACGCGAGAGCACGCGGTATCCCTCCTCGTCGAAGAACACCGTGATCCGGTCGGGTTCGACGCTCATCACCCGGCCCTCGCCCCAGGACATGTGTCGCACCTGCTGGTCCAGCGTGAAGGGTGTGGCGGCATCGGTTGCGGCGTCGGCGTCGGCCTGCTCGTCATACGCGGTGCCGCGTTCGCACGTGTCGCAGTTGCCGCACGGCTCGACCGACTGCGCGCCGAAGTACTCGAGGATGAAGGCCCGCCGGCAGCGGGTGGTCTCGGCGTAGGCACGGACCATCGCGCGCCGCGACTCGTCGATCCGAGCCCTTCGCTCGACGAGGTCGTCGACGATCTCCTGCGCGCGCTCCGCGGTGAGCGAGCCGCGGGCGACCACGCCACGGCGGCCAGACCGGGCGGCGCCGCCCTCGAC
>NZ_WJSP02000014.1 GCF_009720255.1 Agromyces humi
TTCCGTGCCGCCTCGAGGAGCGTGTACGTGCCGATGATATTCGTCTCGAGGAACGGGCGAGGATCGTCGAGCGAGTTGTCGTTGTGGCTCTCGGCCGCGTAGTGCACCACCGCATCCTGCTCGCCGAACAGCGAGTCGACCAGCGCGGCGTCGGCGATGTCTCCCCTGACGAACCGGAACCTGTCGGACGGAAGACCGTCCAACGAGGCGAGGTTTCCCGCGTAGGTGAGCTTGTCGAGCACGGTCACCGAATGGTCCGTGTTGGCGAGTACGTAGTGGACGAAGTTCGAGCCGATGAAGCCGGCACCGCCGGTCACGAGGAGTCTTGACACGCGCTTCATCCTAGACGAGCACACCTCCACGTGAGCCGTGTGCCAAGCTGCGACCTGCTCGTCGGACCCCATCCGAGGGGCAGTCAGTCGTCGTCGGGGCGCTGGACGGGTCGTAGGTACTAACCTGATGAAATCGAACACGGAGAGGTGTGACAAAGTGCCACGGGAGGCCCCCCTCGAGCGCCGCGCAGCCGGCAGTTGGATCAGCGCCGACTCCGCGGTGCGGCCCCGTCATCCGGTCGATTCTGCTTGGCGCGAGCACGCGGCATTCGCCAGCTGGATCATGGCTGCGCACCGACCCTCGTTGGTCGTCGAACTCGGAACGCACAACGGGTTCTCGTACTTCGTCTTCTGCGACGCCGTCGTTCGATTGGGACTCGATGCGCGAACGTACGCGGTCGACACCTGGGAGGGCGACGTGCACGCGGGCTTCTACGGGGAGGACGTCTTCGCGGCGGTGAAGCAGGTGAACGATGCGGAGTACGGTTCGTTCTCGACTCTCTTGAGAATGACCTTCGACGAGGCGCTCTCGCGCATCCAGGACGGAAGCGTCGACCTGCTCCACCTTGACGGACGTCACCGATACGAAGATGTACGGCACGACTTCGAGAGCTGGCTGCCCAAACTGTCAAGTCGTGGTGTCGTCCTGTTCCACGACATCGCGGAGCGACGGGAGGACTTCGGGGTGTGGCGGTACTGGGAGGAGCTCAGCGACCGCTGGCCCTCATTTGCGTTCGAGCACGGACATGGCCTCGGCGTCCTCGGGGTGGGCGACGCGGGGCTGAGTCCGCAGATGGCCGAGTTCTTCTCCGCAGCTGACCACGACGGCGATGTGATCCGCTCCACGTATGCGGCCCTGGGTGCCCGGGAGGAGTCCGATCTCCTACGCGAATCGGAGCTCCGGCACGCCGCCGAGCGGGACCGGCGTCGGATCGAGACGCTAGAAAAGGAGAAGGCGGCACTCGAAGGAGCGCTCGAGTCCGCTCGACGCGACGTCGTCGATGTCGAGGCGGCGCTCGACGCCACTTACGCCAGCACGAGCTGGAAGGTGACGCGACCACTGCGCGCCTTGGGTTCGGCAGTGCGACGGGGATGAGCTCAATGCGTTGTAGACTTCCCCGGTGCAGATCCGAGAACTGAAGATCCCCGACAGCTTCGAGATCACGCCGAGGCAGTTCTCGGATGATCGCGGCGTCTTCCTCGAGTGGTACCGATTCGATCGCCTCGCTGAGGCTGTGGGTCATCCGCTGGACCTCGCACAGGGCAATACGTCGGTCTCGAAGCGCGGAGTCGTCCGCGGCATTCACTTCGCCGACGTCCCTCCGAGCCAGGCCAAGTACGTGACTGCGACGCACGGTGCTGTGCTGGATTACGTCATCGACATCCGGGTCGGTTCTCCGACATTCGGGCAGTGGGATAGCGTCCTCCTCGACGACGTGGATCGACGCGCGATCTACATCTCGGAGGGGCTCGGGCACTGCTTCGTTGCGCTGACGGATGATGCGACCGTCAGCTATCTTGTCACGTCGACGTTCAACGCAGATCGCGAGCACGGAATCAATCCACTCGACGAGGAGGTCGGCCTCGTCTTCCCGGAAGCGGCCGGCGAACTGCTGCTCTCACCGAAGGACAAGGAGGCGCCCGGCCTCAGCGATGCGGAAGCATCCGGCCTCCTGCCGACCTGGGAGGCGACGCGCGCCTACCTCGAGTCCCTCGACAGCGCGAAGGGTCGCTGATGCGCGGCATCATCCTCGCCGGTGGTTCCGGGACTCGTCTCTGGCCGATCACCAAGGGCATCTCGAAGCAACTGATGCCGATCTATGACAAGCCGATGATCTACTACCCGCTGTCCACGCTGATGATGGCGGGCATCAGGGAGATCCTGATCATCACCACGCCGGAATACCACGCCCAGTTCAAGGCCTTGCTGGGCGACGGCTCGGGACTCGGTATCACACTGGAGTACGCAGTGCAGCCCTCACCTGACGGACTCGCCCAGGCCTTCATCATCGGCGAAGACTTCATCGGAGAAGAGTCCGTCGCACTCGTGCTCGGCGACAACATCTTCCACGGCACTGGTTTGGGGTCGTCCCTTCGCCAACATCAGCAGATCGAAGGCGGACTCGTCTTTGCCTACCAGGTGAGTAATCCGACGGCCTACGGCGTCGTGGAGTTCGATGATGAGATGACGGCGCTCTCGATCGAAGAGAAGCCCACGAAGCCGAAGAGCAATTACGCGGTCCCGGGGCTCTACTTCTATGACAACAATGTCGTAGAGATCGCCAAGACGATCGAGCCGAGCGCGCGGGGCGAGTTGGAGATCTCCACCGTCAACGAGCGGTATCTCGCTGAGGGCCGCCTCCAGGTGCAGGTGCTCGATCGTGGGGTCGCTTGGCTCGACACGGGGACCTTCGAGTCCATGATGCAGGCATCCGAATATGTTCGCGTCATCGAGGACCGACAGGGTTTCAAGATCGGTTGCATCGAGGAGGTAGCCTGGCGAGCCGGCTGGATCGACGACGCCCAATTGCGAGTGCTTGCGGACCCGCTGGTCAAGAGCGGCTACGGGCGATACCTGCTTCGGCTGGAAGCGCGATGACCGACGCGCGCCGTCAGTCGTTCCTCGAGCCGTTGCGCTCCTGCTGACGACCGACGACGAACGACCGGACCCGCAGTGATGTGAGCAGGACTGCGCGGATCGGAAGGGCTGGACGCGAGGAGTAGCGCGATCGGATGAACCGCTCCGCGCTGCGATGGTGTTCTCGCACCATCGCCGAGCTCAATCGGGCGGTCGACGTTCCGCCCGTGTGAATCACCGTGCCGGTTGGCTCGTATCGATTGCTCCACCCGGCGCGGGCGAGGCGATACCCGAGGTCGACATCCTCGAAGTACATGAAGTACCGCTCGTCAAACCCGCCGATGTCCTCGAAGGCCTGTCGCCTCACGACGAGGCAGGCGCCGGAAAGCCATCCTGCATTGCGCGGGACGCTGGTCTCGGCTGCAGCGTGGTACCGGCGCGTCCAGGGGTTGCCGGGCCAGACCCGTCCGAACAGCGCATGCCCGACCCCGTTGCGGATCGTCGGAACCTCTCGCGCCGAGGGGTAGACGGTCTGATCGGAGTTCAGGATGCGGGGCCCAATGCTGCCGATGCGCTTGTCGTGACGAGCGGCACCGACCAGCGCATCAAGCGACCCGCGCTCGAAGACCACGTCAGGGTTGCTGACGAGCACCCACTCGACCGATGGCGACAGTGTTCGGACTGCCGCGTTCACAGCGCCCCCGTACCCCGGGTTGGCCGGAAGCGGGAGGTACCGCACTCCGGCAGCAGTGGCGATACCTGCCACATCACCCTCACCGGGCAGATTATCGGCGACGACCACCTCGATCGGTTCTGTGGACGCGTCTCGGAGGCTGGACAGGAATGGGACGAGCTCATCGTCGGAGCCGTAACTCACTACGACGGCAGCGACTGCAGGGGCGTTCATCGAGCTACGGCGCGGCAAACGGGGCGACGGTTCCGACAGTGTCGAACTGCATGAATCCGGCTCCCGACGGATCCTCCCGGAAGTCGATCGTGGCTGCCGGGTTGAGTAGATCGAGTGTGGTGCCGTCGAGCGTCGTGGCGCCAGCGCTCACGATCAGACGATCACGTCCGAAGTTCGTGTCGCGTAGGTCGAACCTCACGGAGTAGGTGCCGGGAGCACGGGGGAGGTCGAGTCCGAGTCCCTCGGAATTCAGCCGATACACCATGTGGCCGGTGATGGACTCCAGCGTGAACCCCACGATCCAGTCAATTGGCGAGCGCACCTCGGCGTGGATGGTGATCGCGAGGTCGGATCCTCGTTCCACGGGCACGCTGCCCACCGGGCGGTCATCCGCGCCAGCGACTGTGACATCCAGGATACGGACAGCGTCGAGCGATACAGCCTCGTCGGGCCGCAGCTTCGCCGCTGCGGCCTCCTGAGCCTGGATGCGGTCGCGCTCGTAGCCTTCTCGAAGAACTCGGATTCCCTCGCCGACTCCGCCATCGTGCACGACGCGGCCACCGTCGAGGACGATCGTCCGACTGCATACGTCCGCAACCTGCTCAGCCGAGTGACTAACCAGGACGATAGTGCGACCCTCGCGCTGGAATTGGCGGATCTTGGCCATGCACTTCTGCTGGAACGGTTCGTCGCCGACCGCCAGCACTTCGTCGACGAGCAAGAGGTCGGGATCGGAATGCACCGCGACGGCGAAGGCGAGCCTCACGTACATCCCCGAGGAGTAGAACTTGACCTGGGAGTCGATGAATTCGCCGATGCCCGAGAATTCGACGATGTCATCGAACACGGCATCCGTCTGGTCGGAGGACATTCCCAAGATGGCCGCGTTCAGGTAGACGTTGTCCCGCCCGGACAGATCGGGGTGGAATCCTGCGCCAAGTTCGAGGAGCGCCGCGACGCGACCACGGCGCAAGATGCTGCCTGTCGTCGGGTCGACGATACCTCCGATGACCTTGAGCAGCGTGCTCTTGCCGGAACCGTTGTGTCCGATGAGCCCCACGGTCTCACCGAGACCGACTTCGAAACTGACGTCCGTGAGGGCCCAGAAGTCGTCCCTTGACTGCTTCCTGGAGCGGAAATACAGGATTCGGTCCTTGACCGATTTGTCCCGATGCATCGTGAATCGTTTGGACACGCCACGCACGACGACCAGCGGTTCGGGAGAGGATGACATGACTTACAGCTCCTGCGCGAAATTACCTTGCAACCGGGAGAACACCCGCTGCGCAACCCAAAGGACAACCAAGCTCACGACCAGCGCGATCACCATACGCAGGAGAAGGTAGTCGGGCCAGTACTGCGCGGGATCGTTGGTTCCTGCGACCCACATCGCCTTCTGCATTCCGATGATGGCCAGTGTCACGGGATTCGCCAGGTAGACCTCCTCGAGCCAGGACCCCTGCAGTGCGTTGTTGACGAAGCCCATCGAGTAGACGATGGGGGAGGCCCAGAAGAAGACGAGCAGGAGGATCTCGACCAAGTGCTGCACATCCCTGAGGTAGACGTTCAGGGCCGACAGGACGAGCGCAAATGCCGTACCCAAAATGACCACGAGGATGACCGACATCGGCGCGTAGAGGAGTGCCGGGTGCAGAGGCGGCTTGCCGGCGACGATGGTGGCGCCGATCAGGATCACGAACTGGACCACGAAATTGAAGAGGGCTCCGCCGACCGTGGCGAGGGGGAAGATCTCCCGCGGAACGTAGACCTTCTTGACAAGACCTGAGTTCGAGAGGATGGAGCTAGTGCCGGCGCTGACGATCTCGCTGTAGAGGCCCCACACAGTGAGGCCGGTGAACACGAAGATCGCGAAGTCGGGGATGGAGCGTGCTGCACCGAGGAATTGACCGATCGCGATGTAGTAGATCAGCAGCTGAGCAAGCGGCCGGATCAGCGACCAGAGGATGCCCAGGCTGCTGTTCTTGTATTTCGCTCGCAACTCGCGCGAGACCAGTCGACCGAGAAGCTCGCGGTGGGCCAAGATCTCACGGACTGCCGCTACCGTGCTCCGGCCTCTGCCGCCGGAACGACCGACCTCCTCGAGAGGCCCGTTCACGGTCCGATACCCAGGCGGGGGTGTCGCCGTCGAACTCATACTTCTACAGCCTCTCTGTCGGACACTGCATACTACCGTCCCCTTCCGAGTGGGTATGTCAGACGGAGGCCGCGGCCCACACAGGGTACCGTTGGACGGTCGCCGCACGCCGGAAGAGGAGATCGAGTACTGCCATGCGTTCGTACATCCGCAGAATTGTGGCCGCGGTCGAAGGCAATTCCCGTCGGGCGTACGAGCGCTTCATGCTCGTACGGCAGCACGGGAGGCACAGCGCCCGCGTGTTCCTTCACCGCCAGCGCCTCGCGGAAGATGCGGAGACGCACACCTTCGCGAACGGCGTCTCGACGGCGTTGGTCTCGGCCGCGGCGGAGAACTGGCACATGCGCCACGCCCGCCCGGTCGTCGTCGTGCTGGTCGGTGAGCCGGCGGTCGGGATCGAAGAATGGCTCTGGGAAGTCCACGCATCCTTGCGCGCTCACATCCTCATGTCGACCGTACAGGGCGAAGCCTCGCACGGGCGGCGCGACGGAATCGCGACGGTGCTCGATGCGATCCGAGGGAGTAGCGATACCGACCTTGCGGCGGTGCGATCCTGGATTCAGCAATATTGGAGGCGCTGCGACGTCGTGTTCATCGATACGGCGAATCCCCTCCCCGCGGTACGTGACATCATTCGGCTTCAGCACGCGGGCGTGAAGTACTACCGCAACGGCGAAATCGGATTCGTGCAGCCCGCCCTTCGACTCGGTGATCGCGTGATCGCGGGTCCCGAGTTCGATCGACTTACGCAACGATGGGCCACGACCGAGAGCGCGGTTGACTACGGCCAGAACGCGATTCCTCGCTACAGCCTCGGAGCAAGGACTCATGGCTTCTACATCCTGAGCGAATGCTTCGATCGCCTCGATCTACCGACCGTCGACCTCGCCGGCGTCGGGCTGGAGGAGCAGCTGAACATCCTCGTGGAACGAGGATGGCGTCAGAACTGGCGGACATTGACCTTCTCGCCCGTCGTACTCGAGGTGGAGCGTCTGGTGTCGCTGGAGGTCAGTGCGTCCCAGCGCGACTGGTTGCTCGCCCGCCGAGTGGAGGGCGCCGACGGTCGGCGGCGCATCATCTTCGTGCTCAACGCCACGACGACGAGCGGCGGCATCCGCGTGGTCTTCGAGGAAGCACACGGTCTGGTCGAGCGTGGATTTGCGGTGGAGATCTGGTCGTTGGAGGGCCAACCAGCGTGGTTCGACCTTCGCCTGGAGGTGCGGACCTTCCGCACATATGACGATCTCCTGCTCGCCCTCCGCGGTGAGGACGCCATCAAGGTGGCGACGTGGTGGGAGACTGCGGAGATCGTCTGGCTCGCGTCGGTGAATCACGGAATCCCGGTGAATTTCGTACAGGAGTTCGAGACGTGGTTCTATCCTGATCAACCCGACGGCCGCGCCGCGGTTGCCGCGAGCTATCGGCGCGAACACGTGACCCTCACGACCGCTTCCTACCAGCGGTCGGAGCTGGATGAGCTCGGGGTGTCCGCACGACTCATCCCGGTGGGCTACGAGCCCGGGACGTTCCATCCTGAACCCGGAATGGAACGGCGTGCCGACCAGGTACTCGCGATCGGTCGTTCCTTCTTCCAGAAGAACCTCGCGATGACCTTGAGGGCGTGGGAGCGGCTCCGGAACGACAGCGACGCGCGAATGACGCTGTTCGGTTCGGAGCCCGACATCGCAGTGGGCATCGATGTCGAGTACGTGGTGCGACCGACCGATGTCGAAGTCCGCAAGCTCTACTCCAGCGCCACGTGCTTCGTGCAGACGTCGATCCACGAAGGCTTCAGTCTGCCTCTTCTCGAGGCGATGGCGTGCGGCTGCCCGGTCATCACGACTGACGCACACGGCAATCGCGACTTTTGCATCGACGAGGTCAACTGCCTCATCGTCGACCAGGATGACAGCGACGGGCTCGCACGAGCGATCTCTCGATTGCTGGGCGACGAAGAGCTCCGTCGCAAGTTCTCCGAGAGCGGTCTCGAAACCGCCAGGCGGTACGCGTGGCCGGTCGTTCTCGACGAGTTGGAGGACTTCTATTCCTCCGTCGAATAACGACGGAGCGCGCGCTTGACACGTCGGTACGCGGCTCCGGCGCGACTACGCGAGACCGCCTCGCGGGCTCGAGAACGGGCGTTCGAAACGGTCGGATCTGTCGGGGCGGCGGCGACCGGTGCGTCTGAACCGAAGTCCGCTCGGCTCGAGGCAGGCGGGGGAAGTTCGGCGATGCGATCAACCAGTGTGCGCCGAAGTGGCTCGATCGTCGACGACCAACGCCATTCGTCACGTATCCGTTCGATGTTATCGCGCAGACGAATCATCTGACCCTCATCGCGAATCAGACCTTCCATCGCGCCGACCATGGCATCGACATCGCCCGAGGGTACGACAATCCCCAGATCGTTGTCGTCGATGTAGTCGGCGAACCAGTCGCCGTCGGTGACGACACTAGGCAACCGTGCCCAGAAGTGGTCGAGGATCCGTGTTCTGAAGGAATATCTGGTCTCTAGGCTCTCCTGGTGGGCGGATACCGCGATGTCGGCGTCGAGCAAGTAGTCCGCCCGTCGCTCAGCTGCGACCCACGAATCGAGGAAGATCACGTTGGACCCGAGGACACCTAGCTCATCCGCGAGGGCCATAGCTCGTTCGACGTTCCTCGGTCGTCCGATCGCCGGATTGGGATGCACGGTTCCATAGAAGACCAGCTTGACGCGAGGGTCCCTTGCGGCGATCCGGGCCACCGCGTGAATCGGAGTCCCTGCATCGAACCAGTCCCAGACGCCGCCCGCCCACAGGATCACGACATCGTGGTCGGTGATGCCGTGCGTCCCGCGGATCCCACGCCGAACCTGGACCGGATCGGCATTCTCCATGCCGAACGGTGCGAGCCCGATGATGTCGTCGATGCCGCGTTCATGAAGTGAGCTCGGCGCCAACGCGCCGCTCGCCATCGCATAGCCGAGCCAGAAGTCGCGTTGCCGCTCGTTGGAAGCAACGAAGTAGGTGCCGGTCTGCATGCAGAACCTGAAGTACCGGAGGAGCTCCGCGAACTCCCGATCCATCTCCGGCTGCGTGGTGAAGCCGCTGATCCGTTCGGATCCGATGGTCTCGATCGGCAGCACGTTATAGAGGTCGTAGACGACCTGCCGACCGCTCCGGATGGCAATGTCCACGACATTCGTGTCGATGAATTGACAGAAGACGATCTCCGACCGGTCCACCAGGGCCTGGAGGCCGTCTCGGTCCGAATAAAACGAGCATACGACGCCCTCGATCTCCAGTTCGGTCGGATCGCTCCCTGTAACTCCGATCGCAAGCGTCACGTCAAGTTCGCGTGCTAGCTCCCGTGCTATGGCAACCGTGCGCAAGCCCGGCCCGGCCATCTGGGACCCCACCACGTCGGGGGCGACGACGGTCACTCGGGCCGCTCGAACCGCATCGACGCCGACAATCGCTACCATGAATCGCACACTCCCAAAGCCGAACCTGAACCAGGACGAATGATCAGCAACTTACACGCGAGATTGAGATCCGTCGCGCGAAGGGCCCTGCCCGCCGCCCTCAAGCAGCGACTCCGCACTCGCTCCGTCACCCGTTCGTACGCGCGGAACACGGGTGGCCTAGAGCTCGTCCGCAGCGGTTCCGCCGGACGGCGACCGGTCAGCATCGTGATTCCCAGTTACAACGATCTGCCCCTGCTCACGGCATGTCTGGAGAGCATCGAGGAGACCTGCCAGGAGTTCGAGTACGAGGTGATCATCGTCGACGACTATGTCGACCCGGTGAACTCAGCTGCGCTGCTCCGGCTGCAGCAGGGCCGCGTTCGCGTCATCCTGAAAGAGCGCCGTCAGGGCTTCGCGGGAGCGGTGAACGTCGGCATGACGATGGCGAAGCACGACATCGTCTTGCTGAACAGCGACATCGTGGCCAAGGGATCGTGGCTCGACGCCCTCCAGCAACGGGCATACGCCGGCGACGGCGTCGGGCTCGTTTCACCCAAGCTGGTGTATCCCGACGGTCGCATCCAGTACGCCGGCACGTACTACGCTCGCGTCCTCGCGCCTCAATGGTTCGGTCATCTCCACGTCGGCGCGCCTGCGAACAAGCCGGCCGCGAACGTCCCCGGGTTCAATCGCTCCATCTCCGGGGCGTGCGTGTACATCACGCGGCAGGCGTTCGACGTCGTCGGCCTGCTCGATGAGGAGTACTGGCTGGGGTTCGAAGACGTCGACTATGGGCTGCGTGCCTGGCAACGCGGCGTTCGCTGCTACTACGAGCCGGCGGCCATGCTCGTGCACCATGAATCCGCCAGTCGGGGCTACAGCCAAGGCGCTCGAGAGTTGGCGTCGATGCGCTTCTTCTGGGCTCGGTGGGAGCACCTCTTCATGCAGCGGTGGGGGACCGACCCGATGAAGGTCGACTATCTCATCTCCGATGCCGCGCCGGCGTTGTGGGGGCGCTACGTGGACGAGCAGTGTTCGGCGCTTCGCGCCCTCGGGAGAGACGTGACCGTTCGTCACGTCCCTGTCGGCACGATCGACGAATCGATCGTCAGCGAGCTGCAGGCCAGGGATTCGGTGAAGATCGCCTGCGATTGGGGTGCAAGCACGACCGCGTGGCTCACAGCACTGGAGCACGGAAGTCTGCTCTACCTCCTGCCCGGCATGGAGACGATTCGGCATGGGGGCCAGCCCGACCTCCAGGCCAGGATCGTGAGTCACTACCGTCCGGAGTTCGACTACATCGCACCGAACCGCTGGAGCGCCGACCAGCTCCGCCTCGAGGCCGCATGGGAGGTGCAGCATCGAGTTGTACCGGCGATGTCCCAGGTCGCGGTCAGTGACGGCTCCGGGGACGTCGTCTGCGTCGGGTCGGACGAAGCATGGTGTCACGCAGTGGATGCAGTGGCCCGGGAGGCCGGGCGTGAAGTCACCCATATCCGGACTTCGGAGATCGACGTCGACGTGCTGGAAGCCGTGGCGTCCGCATCGGCGTCCGTCGTCGTCTCCTCGGTGGCGGAAGAGACCAGCCTGGGAGCTCTTCAGTTGCTGGGATCGGGAGCGGCCCTCGTCACTGTGCTCAACGATCGGCTCCGGTATGAAGTCCTCGACGGGTACAACGCGCTGACCATCGGACCTGGCGACATGACGGGATTGCGCAGTTCCGTCGAGGTCGTCCTGTCGGACGATCGCGCACGCTCGGAACTCTGTCAGAACGGTCGGATGACGGCAGATCGACATCGCCTGGTGAACCCGGCGGCGATGTCGAGGGTTCTCGAACACGTCGCATCCACGCCGATCTGATCGCAAACGCCTGCTCCGCACGTGGAGCCACGCCGAGAGCCATCCGCGTCCCGGGAAATCTGCCGCGCTACTCTGACCGGACTGCTCGGTGGGGAGGCTGGGGTGCTGACCAGGATGCGTGTGCTTTTCTTGTCGCTCGTCGCGGCGACGATCGGACTCACCGTGGGATCGTCGATGGTCGCCCCCATCGGGGCGAGCGCGATCGCGGGGTCGGAGTTCGATCCCGGCTACATCATCTCCGACGAACGCTTCTTCGATGCGCGCGCCATGGACGAGGGCGGCGTCCAGACATTCCTCGAGCAACGGGTCCCGAGTTGCGTCGGTGGCAATGGGCTGCCGTGCCTGAAGAACGCACGATTCGACACCAGCACCAGGGAGGCGGTCGCCGCGAATCACTGTTCCGGGTATGCGGGCGCCACGTCCGAGCGCGCGAGCCGGATCATTGCCAAGGTGGCCGCCGCGTGCCGGATCAACCCCCAGGTTCTCCTCACCATGTTGCAGAAGGAGCAGGGTCTGGTCACGGCGACCTCCCCGACCGAGCGGCAATATCGGGTCGCCATGGGGTACGGCTGTCCAGATACCGCACCGTGCGAGGCGGAGTTCTACGGATTCTTCAATCAGGTATACAAGGCGGCGTGGCAGCTTCGCCAGTACACGGCGTTCCCCGCTCGCACGTACCGCGTCGGCTCGGTGGCCGTGCAGTACCACCCGAATGGGGCGTGCGGCGCTTCGACGGTCAACATACGGAACCAAGCGACCGCCAACCTTTACAACTACACGCCATACCAGCCGAACGCCGCGGCCCTCGCCAATCTCAGGGGTACCGGTGACAGCTGCTCGTCGTACGGGAACCGCAATTTCTGGGTCTACTTCTCGGACTGGTTCGGGAGTCCTACCGGTCCCGAATCCACGTTCGGGTCGTTCGACCAGGTCGGGGTCAGCTATCGCGCGACCGACGCGACCATCAACGTCGTGGGTTGGGCGTTCGATCCCTCCTCCTCGCGTTCCGTCATCGACGTGCACGTGCACCTCCAACGGATCGGCGGAAGTCTTGGCATCGAGACGGTGCGCGCTGGATCATCTCGTCCCGATGTCGGCGCGGTCTATCCCGACGCCGGGGCGGACCATGGTTTCTCCGCAGCGCTGCCTGTGACGCAAGCGGGCGACTACCGGGTCTGCGTGTTCGCGATCCGCTCTTCGGGCGCTGTTCTACTCGGCTGCAAGGACCAGCGAGTCGAGCAGGCGCCGCCGATCGGCAGTGTCGACGATCTCGCAATCGCCATGAGTGGGCCGGGCGCCGTGATCAGGGCCTCCGGCTGGGTCATCGACCTGATCGCTCCGACGTCGGCACGACGAGTCGACGTCTGGGTCAAGGCGCCGGACGGAACGTGGCGTATCACCTCGGGAACCGCGGGCGCCGCCCGTCCTGATGTCGGGGCTGTGCACCCAACTGCCGGCGCGAATCACGGCTTCACCGTCGATGTGCCGTTGACCACACCCGGCCCCTACGTGGCGTGCGTCTTCGGCATCGGGACCCCGTACCTCGGGGACAATAACACGCTCTTCGTGTGCAAGGACCTGCAGTTCGGCCCCAGTTGGCCGATCGGATCACTCGACTCGACAGGGCTCGTCTTCGAGAGCGGATCGCCTCGGATCGATGTGCGAGGCTGGACGCTCGACGCGGGGCTTCCACCGGCCCCGACGACTGCTCATATCTGGGTGACGACGCCATCAGGTGCCCAGTCCGTGCGGACGCTCGCTGCCGACCAACCCAACGCCGAAGTTGGACGCGTCTATCCGACGGCCGGGTCGAGTCACGCGTTCCAGGGGAGGATCGACGTCACGGCGCAGGGGACGTACAGCGTGTGCGCCTATGGGATCGGCAGTTCAGCACTTCCCTACGCAGCGCGGGCACTCGGCTGCAATCGGGTGGTGTTCGGGCCGACGTCTCCACAGGGAGCGTTCGACTCTGCGACCCCTGTCACAGATGCGGGGGGGCGGAGGATCGACATCAGCGGCTGGGCCTACGATCGCGGGTTGCTCCAGGCGACGACCGCGATCGATGTGTGGGTGACGCACCCGGACGGTCACCTGGGTGCCACGCACTTCGTTGCCGATGGAACGCGCCCCGATGTCGCCGCGGTGTTCCCCGATGCGGGGCCGCAACGCGGGGTTGCGGGGAGCATCCAGGTACACGGAGCGGGACGTCACCAGGTCTGCGCCTACTCCATCACGGCGACCGAATTAGGATCTGGAGCGGCGTTCCTCGGGTGCAAGGTGGTCGACGTCGGCTGACCGGCGTGAATCTCGCGGGTCCGTTCTCAACACTCGAAGCTTGTGGTCGCCTCGGATTGAAGTGAGCCGACCCCGGCTGTGCGGCCAGATATACTGACGTGCCCCTCGAGACCGAGCGGTGCATCGGACTACCCACAGGAGATCGTGCGAGGTGCCTCAGCTTGAGAACGAGTCGGCGAAGGCACGCTCCGACAACGGGCCCCGCTCGAATAACAAACTCTGGGGCATCAGCGCATCGGTAGCCCATTACTTGGTTCTCGGCGCAGGCTTCCTGGCGATCTTCATGATGATGCGCACCCAGTGGTTCTATTTCGACGACTGGGCGTTCCTCGTTCCGTCCCAGGAGGGCCGCGTCTGGGAGCCGCATGTCGGACACTGGAGTGTGGCACCGTTCTCGGTGTTCCTGTTGCTCCGTGACCTATTCGGCTTGAATTCGTACGTTCCGTTCGGTGTGGCGGTGCTCGTGGCGCATCTCGCATTCGTTCACGTCACATGGCGTGTCATGCGGCGTTGCGGCGTCGCTGTATGGCTCGCTACCGCCGCATCGGTTCCGCTGACCTTTCTGGGGGCTGGTGCCGAGAACATCCTCTGGGCGTTCCAATTCGGCTTCATCACCGCTGCGCTCCTCGCGATGGTCGCACTGCTGCTCCTGCTCGTGGGGCCGATTCCCTGGTGGAAGCTCGTGATCATCGGAGTGCTCGCGGCAATTGCCCCGATGTTCTCCGGGACCGCACTCCCGGTGCTGGTCGCAACGGGGCTCGTGGCGCTTCGCCGCATCGGCATGTGGAAGACGCTGGCAGTATTCAGCCCTGCCGCGCTCGTCTACCTCATCTGGTACGTGGTCGTAGGTCGACTGCAGGTCCAGCAAGGTCGGGCGAATGATCTCACCGACCTACTCGTAGCGGTGCCACGCTACGTGGGGGAGATGTTCTCCGCCGGACTGGGCGCGATGTTCCCCGTCGAGGTCTTCGGAGCGATTCTCGCTTTCGCCCTCGTGCTGCTGCTGGGTGTGCGATGGGGCGTCTTGTCCACCGACGGGCTGCCCGCGCTCGTCCTCGCGCTGGCGGCGCTCGTCTTCGCCTTCCTGACCGCGTTCTCCCGTGTCAACCTCGGAATCGAGTCTGCCGCTGCGGGTCGGTACGCGTACCTCCTCATCTTCCTGACCGCTCCGATGATCGTGCTCGGTCTGCAATGGGCGATCGGGGCGCACCATGGGATCGGCATCGCCGTGATCCTCGCGATCGGGATCTTCAACGCGGGACTGCTCATCAGCGCCATGGTCACGCAGCAGGGGATCGAGGGAGGCAGTCGCGCGCGGATCTCCGCTGCCATCGCCCTGGCCCACGACGACCCCGGCGCGTTCGAACCCGGAGAGGTACCCGACCCGGTCGTTGCACCCGATCTTACGATGGCCGACGTGATCGCGCTTGCGCGATCGGGCAGCTTGCAAGCGACGGAATACGCGGCAGGCGATCGGCTCTCGGTTGAGCTGAACGTAGCAGTGGACATCGAGCCGGCCGAAACGGCCGCGCAGACTTGTGCGTCGGATGACGAGCAAGAGATCAGCGTGCCGAGCGGTGAGGCGGTCACGGTGCGCGCGCCTTCCGGCATCGTCGACCTCCGGCTCACCGACTCGACCGGGACGTCGGCGCATCGCGAGGTAACGACGGACGGCGCGGCGCTGACCATGACGAACCGCAGCAACGCAGTCTTGACCGTGACCAGCGAGGGAACGCTCGAGCGATGCGGATGACCGATTCATGGCCCATCGCGAGATTCACGACGAAGGCGGTGACCTTGAGCCACCGCCTTCGTCGTCCACGATCGGGATTAAATGGTGCCGTCCTTGACGGCGTTCTCGATCCACGGGATGACCTCGTCGAGCATGTCCTCGAGCTTGGTCGTCGCCTCGAAGCCGAGAACCTCCTTCGCCTTGGTCACGTCGGGGACCCGCTTCTGCACATCGTGCTCGAAGCCAGGATCGCTGGTGAGGCGAAGCGGGACGTCGGGTCCCTTGATCTTGCGCCAGATCACCTCTGCGAGCTCCTTGACGGTGTGACCCTCGGCCGTCGAGACGTTGAAGTCCTCGTTGCGCGCGGCCGGGTGGTCGAGGCTGAGTACGATTCCCCGCGCGAGGTCGCCACCGTAGGTGTAGTGGCGCACCTGGTCACCCTCACCGAGGATGTGCAGCGGGTCCTGACCCTTCAGCACCTTCTGCACGAGATCGGGGACGACGTGGCTCATGGCGAGCTTCACGTTGCCCGAGTCGATCTCGACGTCGCCCAATGCGCGTGACTCGCCGATCCCGACGCAGTTGAACGGGCGCAGGATCGTGTACGGAAGCTTGTACTGGTCCCACGCCGCGCGCGCGAAGTACTCCACGGCGAGCTTCTGGAATCCGTACGAGGACAGTGGCGGCGGAACGAGACGCTCGTCGCCTTCCTTACTGGGCCAGCGGTCCGTCGACTCGAAGACCATCGACGAGGACATGTACGTGACCTTCTCGAGGCGCCCGTGCTTGTGCGCAGCGATCGCGGCATCCACGCTCGACGCGATGATGCGTTCATTCTGCGCGATCAGGTCGTAGGCATAGGTGTGGAAGTAGGAGATGCCCCCGATCAGTGCCGCGCCGGCGATGAAGTGATCGGCATCCGACAGCAGCTCGGTCATCAGCTCGACGTCCTGGACGTCGCCGACGACGAGCCGGTAATTGGGGTTGTCGTCGTAGGACTTCTTGATCGGCCCGTACTTGGAGTAGTTGTCCACCCCGACGACCTCATACCCCTGGTTCAGGAGCTCCTCGACGATGTATCCGCCGATGAATCCGGCGGATCCGGTGACGACGACTTTCTTCATGGGGTTCGTTTCTCTGCTTTCTCGTTGGAATCGGCACCGATGGCCGGCGAACTGCCCGCCACCTTCGACCGAAGTTGTTCGGCACTCAGCGGAGGGCCGAAGGCGAAGCGGTACCACCGAAGGTATTTCGGAATCCACTTGGACATTTTGAAGTTGGACTGGCCGAACTGCCGATCCAGCCAGATCGTCGGGATCTCCGCCACCGGACGCCGCAGCCGTCGCGCCTTGGCCGTGAGTTCCAGGCCGATCTCGAACCCGTCGCGGCTGTCGATGCCGACCTCCTTCACGAAGGCGGCGTCGTAGGCCTTGAAAGAATTCGTGGCGTCGCGCGTCCCCGCACTGGTGAGCAAGTTGAGGCTGAAGCCCGCGGTGTGGGAGAGGAAGCGTTTGAACCGCGGACCACCGACCTGCTGTCCGCCCGGCATGTATCGCGATGCCGCGGCGACCACGACGCCGCGTTCGACGAGCCGTACGAGGTCATCGATCTGCCTTGGGTCGTCGCATCCGTCGGCCATCGTCACAACGACAGTGCGTGCGGCGGCCACGTCGATCCCGAACCGGATAGCCTGAGCTGGCCCCCGCCCGTACGTGTTGATGACGATCCGAACGGACGGATGCGACGCCGCATAGGCCTCGACGGTCGGAACGGTCGTGTCGTCGGGCGAGTCGACGACCACCAGGATCTCGACATCGAGCTTCACCGCCTCGATGATGCGATCGAGCCCCGGCAGGATGGCGTCGCCCTCGTTGTACGCGGGGATGACGACGGTGGCGCGTGGCGTCACACTCGTACTCCGTCGCCGAGCAGATTCCACACGTCCGCGACGGGGAGCGACGTCTCGAGGTTCCGATATTCCTCATGTGGCGTCGCGATGATGAGGAGATCCGCCTTCTGGAGGACGGCTTCCAGCGGCAGCAGGGTGTCGTCCACCTCGTCGCTGACGTGTGGGTCCGTGCCAATCACAGCCCTCGCCTTGAACTTGAGGACACGTCGCAGCTTGTAGGAGAGGCTCGAGCGGATGTCGTCGGAGCCTGCCTTGAACGACATGCCCAGTATTCCCACCGTCATGTTGGCGAGGTCGTAGGACTTCTCCAGCCGGCTCACGAGGTAGAGTGGCAGGCCCTCGTTGACGAGCATCGCCGAGTGGCCGAGGTTGAACGTGTTGTCGCTGAATGCCGCGAGCTGCATGGTGTCCTTGAACAAGCACGGACCTGCAGCGAAGCCGGGACCCGGGAGATCCTTCGCGCGTGGGTAGTTGTGAGTGAGGCCCTTCCGGATGCGCTCGAAGTCCAGTCCGCGATCGTTCGCCATCATGTAGAACTGGTTCGCGGCGGCGAACTTGATGTAGCGCCAGGTGTTGGTGAAGAGCTTCGCGAGCTCCGCCTCCTCGGGCTCGAGGTGGACGATCTCGTCGGTCAGTGTCCCGAAGAGGGCGGCGGCGCGCTGACGTCCGTCCTCCGACCGCGACGAGACGATCTGCGGCAGGGTGAAGAGCTCCTCCATCGCCTTGTGTTCCGCAATCCGCTCTGGGCAGAACGCGACATCCGCCTGAACCCCGAGGTCGGCCACCATCTTCTCGACGAGCGCGGTGACGCCGGGATACACGGTGCTCCGGAGGATGATGAGCTGTCCATCGCGGAAGTACCGGCTGCACGACTCGAGCGCCTCGGGGATGGCCGTGGGATCGGGATTGAGGTGCTCGTCGACCGGTGTGCCGATGACGACGATCACGTTGGCCGCAGTCGCGACCACCGACGGGTCAGTGGAGGCCGTCAGCATCCCGGCGTCGAGCGCGCGGCGCAGCACGGGCTCGGCGCCCGGCTCGGAGAACGGCACCCTGCCCGAGTTGATGACGTCCACCGCGCTCGCACTGATGTCGTAGACCACGACCTTCGAGCCGCGGTCGGCCAACGCGATCGCGAGCGGCAAGCCGACATGGCCTCCGCCGCCGATGACCACGACGTCATGGGAGAATGCTGAGTTCACGAGGTCCTCACTCGGAGAAGCACGATCAAGGCGTGCTGGCATGCAGAGTCGCGATCATCCTAGTTCGAGAACGCGCTCGGCCTCGTTCGAGAACGTGCTCGGCCCGTTCGAGACTGCACGAGCCGCGGCGAGGCTCCGGTCGTGACCTACTGCCGACGTTTTGCCTCATGAGGACGCGTTGCCTCATGAGGGGGACGCGCGGTTCTCGTCCCGCAACGGTGGCCCGCGCGTGCTGGCGTCGAAGGTCCAGAGCCGGCTGCGCCTGAAGCGCCGCTAGCCCACTCCAGAGTTCGGGTAGGTTACCTAGGTGATTCGCCTCCCGCTGCGCCTGCCCGCCACGCCTCAGACGGCGTCGACGAACGGGTCAGGTCGGTGAGCCAGAGCGCGACTCGCGGCACCCTGCTCGCCTGGCGCGCACGGTTCGATCGTTGGGTGGAACCGCGGCCCGACGGGCTGCCCGCCATCCGCGTGCTCGTCGCGCTCCCGCTCCTTCTCGCCGTCGTCGGGGCGATCCTCGTCGGCCTCTCGGTGAACGGCTCGTCGTCGGGGGCGTTCTATCCGGAGCTGCACGAGGGACGCGACCCAGACCTGATCGCCGGCTCGCCGCAGCTCATTCGAACCGACGAGTGGAACGTCCAGACGGTCTGGGCGATCGCGCAGGCGGAGCAGGGACTGCCAGTCGAGAACGAGACGTTCCCCGGCGGCATGGACGCCACGATCCCGCAGGACCTCCCTCGGGCGGACTGGTCCGTGGCCTTCCGCCCCCACCTCCTCGGCTTCCTCGTCTGGGACGTCGACCACGCCATCGCGCTGAAGTGGTGGCTGCCGGGACTCGCGCTCATCGCTGCGGCATATTGCTTCGCGGTCACGATCCTTCCGCGGCGACCCCTCCTCGCCGCCGGGATCGCCGCCGGGTTCTTCCTCAGCCCGTTCTTCCAGTGGTGGTTCCTGCAGACGACGCTGTGGCCGGTCGCATGGGGCTTCGTGCTGCTGACGACCCTGGTCTGGTGCCTCCGCTCGGCGACGAAGGTCGTCCCGATCGTCTGGGCCGGAATTCTGGCCTATCTCACCGTGGTGATGGCCATGGGAATCTACGTCCCGTTCATCGTGCCGATCGTGCTCGTCTGCGCACTCGCCGCGGTCGGGGCGGTCGTCGACGCCAAGAGGAGTGGGACGCGTTTCGGCCTGCTCGCGCTGCGCCTCTCGCCGGTGGTGGTCGCGGGGGTGGTCGGCTCCGCGGTCACCGTCCTCTGGCTTTCCGAGAAGCGGGAGACCGTCGAGGCGTTCCTCGGCACGGCGTATCCAGGCGAACGGCTCTTCCCCACCGGCCAGGGGAATCTGGTGGAGGTGGCCGCGACACTGTCCTCGTCGTTCGCCCTCGCGCTCAAGTCCGGGGGCTGGCTGGGCACCAATTCGTCCGAGGCGTCGACGTTCTTCTTCATCGGGATCTTCCTTCTCCCGGTGGTGGTGTGGCTGCTCGTCAGGTGGCGGCGGACCATGGTGTTCCCGTGGATGCTGGTCGGCGCTTCGGCGGCGACCCTGGTCATCCTGGCATTCATCTTCGTCCCCGGATGGGATGCCCTGGCGCACGTGCTCTTCCTGGACCGGACGATGCCGAATCGGCTGAGGATAGGCCTCGGGTTCGCTTCGCTGGTGATCATGGTGATCCTCATCAAGGAGCTGTCTCGCGACCGTAGACCCGGAAGGATCTTCGCCGGAGTTCTCGCATTCGCCTTCCTTGCCTCACAGGGGGCGATCGCGATCGCGATGCGGGTCACGGCGCCCGGCGCGATCGACCCGGCGAGGTACTGGTGGCTCCTGGCGTTGCTCTCCGCCGCCGCGATCTACCTTCTCGCCCGATCGCGGGCGGTACTCGGCGTGGCGGCCTTCTTGCTCGTCGGCATTCTCAGTTCCGCCACCGTCAACCCCGTCTATCGCGGCGTCCTCGACCTCCGCGAGACGGATGCCTCCGCCGCCGTGCAGGCGCTGGACGAGCAGGCCGATGGAGCCACGTGGGTCGGGATGGGCGGACGGCTGCCGACGGCACTCCTGCTCGAGTCGGGCGTGGAGGCGTTCAACGGATTCCAGGGCGCTCCGTCCGATTCGATGTGGGAACTCGTCGATCCCACCGGACAATATGAGTTCGAGTGGAATCGCCTGGCGGGTGTGGGGTGGATTCCCGGACCCGGTGAACCCGGGATCTCGAATCCCGCGCCCGACCAGATCCTCGTCACGTTCGACGCGTGTTCCCACTTCGCCCAGGAGCACGTCGACTACGTGCTCGTCGACGAGTCGGTCGAGGTGGAGAGCCAGTGCCTCGCGCCCATCGACCAGTTCGACCTCGCGGCCGACGGCGAGCTGCGCATCCTCCAAGTGGTTCCGGCGCGTTCCTGAGCCCGACTGCCTGAGCCGCCGTCAGCGGTTCCGTCCGAATGCATGACCGGTGAGCGTTCGGAACCCGGAGCGGTCGCGGGCGGCGAGCGCCGAGGGGATGCGAGTCAGTGCGTTGACTCGGCTCGACAGGTGGAAGCGGGCCGCCCGGGCGGCATGCTGCCAGCCGCGGTCGTCGAACTGCCGGGCGAGCTGCAGGAAGAACGCACGCTCCTCGAGGAAGCGGCTCCCGTCGACGGCCTTCCACGAGGAGACGCTTCCGGCGTGCCGGCGGTAGTCGAACTCCACCGTGTCGTCGACGACCAACGACCCGCCGGCCTGGCAGAGATCCAGTACCAGTGCCAGATCCTGGACCACCTCGTAGCCGTCGCGGAATCCGATCGCCCGGGTTCGCGGCCCGTGCCATGCGACCGCAGGGAAGTTCATCCAGTTGCCCCTGGTGACGCTGGTGGCCAGCTGCTCGCCGGAGAGCCGGATCGGCTGGCTCGCCCTCGGTCGGTAGAACGCCTTGGCCGTATCGACGATGGTACGGACGACCTCGCCCTTCTCATCGATGATCCGGACGCCGGGATGCAGCATCGCCGCATCGGGGAACGCCGCGCCGAGTGAACGCATGTGCCGAACGTAGCCCGGATGCAGGGCGTCGTCGCAGCCGAAGATGGTGAACCAGTCCGCGACGGATCGATCGACGGCCTCCTGGAAGTTCGCGTTGATGCCGACGTTCGCGTCGTGCCGCACGTACTCGATGCGCGCGTCACCGAGGCCCTTGAGCCACTCACCGGCGGACGCATCCGGATAGTGGTCGTCGATGACGACGAGTCGCCAGTCTTCGTCGGTCTGGTCGAGCACGCTCTGCACCGCGATGCGGAAGTGATCGACGCGACCATAGAACGGCATCATGATGTCGAACGGCATTCGGCCTCGGCACTCCTTGCCCCCACACGGGGATAGCATTCTCGGGTGCCTCAATCCTCCCTCATCCGACAGGGGGCACTGTCGACCGTCGGCGTCGCCGTCCAGGGCTTGGCACGGTTCGGTTACTCCATCCTCATCGCGCGCTTCGTCGGTGCCGATTCGCTCGCGTTGGTGAACACGCTGATCTCGCTCTCGATCATCCTCTCGCTGCTCTGGCCAACGGCCGCAGGCAACGCGGCCGGGACCTTCCTCGCCCGTGCCCTCAGGAATCGTCGTTCGCCGCGATACGTCCTCCGGCTGTTGTGGATCTCGAATGCAATCGCCGCTGTGGTCATCGGCACGATCGCCGCGATCACGGCATCGACCCTGGCCGGGGCGCAGCCGACCGAGACTGTCGCCGTCATCGCCCTGACGTTCGCATGGTCCGCGTACATCCTGACCCGCGGAATCCGAATGGGACTGGGTGAGGTCGGTTCCGCAGCGGTTTGGGACGCCATCAGCGCTGCGGCCAGTCTTGGCCTGCTCGCCCTGGTGATCCTCGCGGGTCAGACCGCGTTGCTCCTCTGGCCGCTGACCCTCGGCTACGCACTCTTCGCCCTCAGTGCCGTACCGTCCATGCGACGGAAACGACCGGACCTCACTCCCGACACCGCAACGTCGCCGGGTGACGTCTGGCACCTCATCGCCTGGAACTCGGTGGGCCTCGTCGCGAGCAACGGCCTCATCCAATTCTCGATGGTGTTCGCCTTCGCCAGTTCGAGTCCCGAGGAAGCGGGCATGTTCGCCGCTGCGATCGCCCTCGCGACGCCGGCGTCGATGCTCGCGCAGGCAGTGAGTCAGGTGCTCATTCCCAGGTACGCACATTGGCTCGAGGACGATCCGGCGCACGCACGAGGCCATCATCTGCGCATTATGGCGGCGATGACGGCCGTACTCCTGGTCGCCTTCGGAGCTGTGGCTGCGCTGGCGCCCTGGCTCGTTCCGTTCCTCTACGGACCCGGTTACGAGGACGCCGTGCCACTCCTGCGACTGCTGCTACTGGGTGTCTTCCTCTTCTCGATCGGACTGATCGCCTCGTCATTCCTCATCACCTCGTGGCGGACGTTGGCCGCAACGATTTCGTCAGCCATCGGACTGGTGCTGGGAGTCGCCGCGATGGTCGGCACGTCCGCTTCCCTCGGAGGAGCTGTAGCCGCCGCCGTCGGCGTGATCGTCGGCACTGCGGCGAGTGCCCTGCTGGCATCCATCTGGTCGTTCCGGACGCCACCAGACGCACCGGCACGTCTGAAACCTTGGACGCCGGCGGCGGGCGAAGAGGCGGAGGACCTCCGTTAGAATGACTCGTCCCCCACCTCAGAAGGATCCCATGACCATCACGTCCACGATCGAACTCTCGGTCGTCATGCCCTGCCTCAACGAGGCTGAGACCCTTGCCACCTGCATCAGGAAGGCTCAAGGCTACTTCGAGCGGTCAGGGGTTGTGGGCGAGGTCGTCATCGCAGACAACGGCAGCACGGACGGGTCCCAGGACATCGCCCGCGAACTCGGCGCCAGGGTCGTCGACGTGGCGGAGAAGGGGTACGGAAGTGCGCTCATGGGTGGCATCGAGGCCGCACTGGGCGAGTACGTCATCATGGGCGATGCCGATGACAGCTACGACTTCTCCGACCTCGATCCGTTCCTCGAGCGCCTGCGCGCTGGGGACGACCTCGTGATGGGCAATCGCTTCCGTGGCGGAATCGCTCCGGGCGCCATGCCTCCGCTCCACAAGTACCTGGGCAATCCCGTACTCTCCTTCGTCGGCCGGCTCTTCTTCCCGTCGCAGATCCGAGACTTCCATTGCGGTCTCCGGGGATTCAAGCGTGAGTCGATCATGTCGATCGGCCTCATCACGACCGGTATGGAATTCGCCAGTGAAGTCGTCGTCAAGTCGACGCTTGCCGGACTCAAGATCAGCGAGGTTCCGACGACGCTCGCGAAAGACGGGCGCTCCCGCCCCCCTCACCTGCGGAGCTGGCGCGATGGTTGGCGGCACCTTCGCTTCCTTCTCATCTTCAGTCCTCGCTGGTTGTTCCTCTACCCGGGGGCTGCCGCGTTCCTTCTCGGCCTGATCGGCAGCATCATCCTCGCTTTCGGCCCCATCGAGGTCGGCACGATCGGATTCAACGTCTCGACCCAGGTGTACTTGCTCGCGCTGACAATCGTGGGATACCAAGCCGTGCTCTTCGCGCTGCTGGCCAAGCTCTATGCGCGCCACGAGGGGTTCTTCATCCCGCGCAGCGCCGCCTTCGAACGGGTGGCCGAGCGTGCCACGCTCGAGTCGGGAGCGATCGTCGGCGTGGCACTCTTCCTGATCGGATTCGTGATCGGAGTCGTGCAGTTCACGGCCTGGGCTGCTGCAGGCTTCGGCGAGCAGCAGGTGGTGGACACGGTACGCCTCGCCATTCCTGCTGCGCTCCTCATGATCCTCGGTGTCCAGACGATCATGGCGGGGATGTTCCTGGGAATCCTTTCGGTTCCGGTTCGTCGCCGCTGACCGTGGCCACCGCGGTTTCCGTCGCGCTCGGCGCTCGCAACGGCGCTCGCTACCTGCCGGAGCAGCTCGAGAGCATCCTGCGGCAGACGTCGCCGGTCGACGAGATCGTGCTCTCCGACGACGCCTCCGTCGACGACACGGTGGCGCTCGCCCGGACCATCGTCGATGAGCATCGGGCGGCAGCGGATGCCCCGACGCCCGAGCTCGTGGTCCTTCGCAACCCCGTGGCTCTCGGCGTGACGGCGAACTTCGAACAGGCGCTGCGCGCCGCATCCGGCGACGTGATCGCCCTGTGCGACCAGGACGACGTGTGGCATCCCGATCGCGTCGCGAAGGCGCTCGCCGTGTTCACCTCACGGCCGGGGCTCGACCTGGTCGCCGCCGAGGCACGCCTGGTCGACGACCGGGGCGAGCCGATCGGTTCCTCCCTGTTCGAGACACTCGGAGTGGACGACCGGCTCCGCGGCCGGCTGGATTCGGATGCCGCGTTCGGCGAACTCCTGCGGCGCAACGTCCTCACCGGCGCCACCATGATGGTCTCCCGATCGCTCGTGGAACGAGCGGCACCGTTCCCCCCGAGCTGGGTGCATGACGAATGGCTTGCCATGGTCGCGTCGGTGGGTCGCGGCATCGCCATCGTGGCCGAGCCGCTGATCGACTACCGACAGCACGGCGGCAACCAGATCGGCGTGACCCGCCTCGGGGCCGGCGGCAAGGTCGCCCGGCTGCGCGAGCCGCGCACCGAGCGGAACGCCAGGCTGCTCGCCAGAGCCGAGGACCTCGCCGAGCGCCTCCCCGTCATCGCTCCGGTCCCGGACGTCGAGGCGGCGGTGCGCGCCAAGCTCGACCACGAGCTGATGCGCCAGGGACTCGCGTCGCGGCGTCTCCACCGCGTGGTGCCGGTGTGGCGGGAATGGCGCTCGGGAGCCTACGACCGCTTCGGCCGAGGAGCGCAGGACGTGCTGCGCGACCTCGTGCAACCCGTCTGACACCAGCCGATCGAAGTCGACGGCCGCGCACAGCGCCTCAGCCGAGCCGCTCCACCGTCGGTGCCGGTGGCCGCCCCGCCGCCAACGCATCACGCCAGCTCATGTCCCTGGCGGCCTTCACCGCGCAGACCACGAGGAGCAACCACCCGCCCTCGCCGAGGACGAAGCTCTCGGCGAAGCTCGTCACCGCGATCACGACGAGCATGAGTGCCGGCCACACGTAGACGACGCTCCGACGCGTCGAGGCGAGCAGCCAGGCCCGGACGAGCGCGACGCCGACGAGCCCGACGAACAGCAGCAGTCCGATCACGCCGACCTGGAAGTACACATCGACGTAGGCGCTGAGCGCCGACCCGTGCGGGCGACCGGTCGCGAGCTCGATCCACGAATAGGGCGCCGTGTCCCTCCAGGCGCCGACCCAGCCCCAGCCCTGCAGCGGGTTCAAACTCAGGTAGCGGGAGAGCTCGCGCCAGACGTCGAGGCGCACGTCGAACTCGGCCCTGGCATCGAGCAGCTCGATGATCCGGATCCTGAGGATCCAGGCCGTCACGAGCGCGGCGATGCCCGAGACGAGCAGCGCGATCTGCCAGCGCCATCGCGTCGCGGGCGCAGCGCGTCGCAACCCGTAGAGCGCCGCGGTCGCCACGCCGGCGGTACCCAGCGCGATCCAGGTCGTCGGAGATCCGGCGAACACGATGCAGAAGGCGGCGAGCACGATCGACGCGACCGCCTTGCCGCGCGTGATGATCTTCGTGCGCCATTCGACCACGAAGGTGAGCAGCGCGATGAGGGCGACGAAGCCGAGCAGGTTCCGGGACCCGAACAGGCCCTGGATCGGCCCGAGGCGGGCGAGGTCGCCCTGGATGCCGAGGATCCGGATGGGGACGTCGAGCAGGACGCCCGACAGCACCTCCAATCCGATCGAGGCCGCGAGCAGCATCCGCATGACGTCGCCGAAGGCGCGCACGATCTGGATGGTGTCGCGCATGAGCGCCACGTACACCCCCAGGAACGCGAAGGCGATGAGGTATGCCACGCGCAACGCGGTGGCGGCCGGCGCGTTGGCGCCGGGTCCGCTCCAGAGCACGGATGCCGCACACCAGCCGACGAACACGAGGATGGTGATCGGGAGGATGCCGTACCACTCGACGGCGCGCCACCGGGCGACGAGCGACAGCGCGCAGAGCGCGAGCAGTCCGCCGAGCGCCGCGAGCAGGCCCGGCCATCCGATCAGGCTGCGGACGGCGTGCGTGGTGAAGGCGAATCCGATGACGAGCAGGGTGAGGGCCTGGGCGAACCGTGCCGAGCCGGCGAATTCCCGCAGGGCGAGCGCGAGATGCGCACCGCCGCCGGCATCCGTCATCGAGCCACCCCGGGCGGCGGCATCCGCGAGGCGCGAACGGGCGGGGGAGCGGCCGGGATCGGCTCGGGATCCCACTGGCGTCGCTTGGTCGACCAGGCGATCGCGATGAGCAGCAGCCAGCCGCCCTCGATCAGCAAGCGGCTCTCCGCGAGGCTCTGGCCGACGAGCGCGACGAGCAGGAGCAGCGGCACGAAGGACGCCGCGGTGTGCGGAAGCAGCCTCCCCGTCGCGTCGCGTGGCCGGTCCACTGCCAGGAACCACGAACGCCACAGCGCGCCGACGACGATCGACGCGAAGGCGACCAGGCCGACGATGCCGAGCTGCAGCCACACGTCGAGCCAGGCGTTGTGCGCCTGCAGGTACTCGACGCCGTTGCGCACCGCGAGCCCGTCGAACGGCTCGACCCACGGCACCCAGTAGCCGACCCAGCCCCAGCCGAACCACGGGCGCTGGGCGGCGAGGCCGATCACCGCGTTCCAGATGTCGAAGCGGCCGGTGAGGTCCTCGCTCTTGCCGAACAGTCCGAGCAGCGCGTTCCAGAAGACGACGAGCAGACCCACGGATGCCACGAGCGCGCCGGCCGCGGCCCAGTAGACGCCGCGGCGACGGTCGGGTCCCACCCGGCGAGCCCACATGGCGAAGCCGAGGGCCGCGAGCACGAGGACGCCGACGAGGATGACGGTCGCCGAGCGGGTGAGGAGCAGGACGCCCCCCGACACGACCAGCCACCCGATGCCCTGCGACCGTCGCACGCTGCCGGCGGCGAGCATGGCGCCGAACACGATCAGCCCGAGCAGCGCGACCATGCCGAGGATGTTGCGGCTCGCGACGATGCCCTCGATGGGGCCGCCGTCGAACAGCAGCGCGCGGGACCAGTAGAAGGCCATGGGCAACGTGCCCGCGTCGGGGTCGAAGTCGGGAAAGTTCGGCAGCACGGGCTCGCGCACGAAGATCGCGACCCAGAGCTCGAACACAATCGAGAGCCCGAGCACCCACTTGATGGCGCCCGCGAGCGCCCGCACGAAACGGTCCCACGTGAGGCAGAGCACCAGGGCGACGGCGACCAGCGTGGTCACGAGGGTGATGGCGACGCCGAGGGCGCTGGCGCCCGGGTAGTACGACCACGCGATCGACAGTGCGGCGATCAGCAGGAACGCGATGGTCGACTTCGGCACGCGTCGCCAGCGCCAGGCCGGCCGCTCGGCGAGAAGCAGGGCGACGGCGCCCCCGATCACCACGAGCGCCACCGCGGCGAAGCCCCACCAGCCGAGCAGGTTGCGCCAGAACTGGCCGGCGAGCACGGTGAACAGGGCGAACGTCGCGTACGCGCCGATGAGGGTGCGACGTCGGCCGGTGGTCATGGGTCCAAGGCTATCGCGCGGGGCATTGCGATCAGATGACGGATGCCGCGAGCCGAACGTGGGCTCGCGGCATCCGCCGTGGGTGGGTCGCGGGATCAGACGAACGCGGCCGTGCCCGTGATCGCACGGCCGACGATGAGGGTGTTCATCTCACGGGTGCCCTCATAGGAGTAGAGCGCCTCGGCGTCGGCGAAGAAGCGGGCGACGTCGTACTCGAGCACGATGCCGTTGCCGCCCACGACCTCACGGGCCCAGGCGACCGTCTCGCGCATGCGCGCCGTCGTATACGCCTTGGCGAGCGCCGAGTGCTCGTCGCGCTGCTCGCCGCGGTCGAGCATCTCCGAGACGCGCACGACCATGCCGAGCGACGCCGTGATGTTGCCGAGGCACTTCACGAGGAGGTCCTGGATGAGCTGGTGGGAGCCGATGGTCCTGCCGAACTGCACCCGTTCGCCCGCGTACTTCACGGCGGCCTCGTACGCGCCGACAGCGGTGCCGACGGCGGCCCAGGCCACCTCGGCGCGGGTGAGGCGGAGCACCTTCGCGGTGTCGCGGAAGGAGTTGGCGTTCTGCAGGCGCAGCGACTCGGGCACCACGACGTGGTCGAGGGTGATGTCGGCGTTCTGCACGGCCCGGAGGCTGACCTTGCCCTCGATCTTCGTGGCCGTGTAGCCCGGCGTGTCGGTGGGCACGATGAAGCCCTTGACCTGTCCGTCCTCGACGTCCTTCGCCCAGATGATGGTGATGTCCGAGAAGGTGGCGTTGCCGATCCAGCGCTTGGAGCCGTTGAGGATCCACGAATCGCCGTCGCGCGTGGCCGTCGTGCGCAGCCCCTGTGCGGAGTCGGAGCCGGAGAGCGGCTCGGTGAGCCCGAAGGCCCCGACGACCTCGCCGCTCGCGAGCTTCGGGATCCACTCCGCGCGCTGCTCGGGCGAGCCGCAGACGCTGATCGTGCCGGTGGCGAGGCCGTTCTGCACACCCGCGAACGTCGCGACCGACGGGTCGACGCGGGCGAGCTCCAGGGCGACGAAGCCGCGGAAGACGGCGGAGTTCTCGAAGGGCCGGGTCTCCTCCCAACTGAACGAGAAGGCGCCGAGCTCGGCGAGCGGCTTCACGATCTGCACCGGAAACTCGGCGCGATCCCAGTAGTCGGCGACGATCGGTCGCACGTCGGCATCGAGCCAGGCCCGAAGGTCGGCGAGCGCCGCCTTCTCCTGGTCGCTGAGAAGGGACTCGTACGAGTAGAAGTCGCTCGCGAGCGGCTCGAACGTCATGACTGCTCCAATGCACAATGCGTGGTGGGTGGCCCGTCGAGCCTAGGACCGGGCCGGGGGCGCTCGAAGCCGTTGGTAGTTTGGAGCCAAACTCCGGGAAGGGACCACCGAGCATGTTTGTGACGATCGGCAACACTCCGCGCGACTACGCCTGGGGGTCGACGAGCGCGATCGCCGAATTCCGGGGTGTCGCCCCGTCGGGAGTGCCCGAGGCGGAGCTCTGGCTGGGTGCGCACGCGGGCTCGCCGGCGGTCGTCGTCGACGAGGCATCCGTGGGCCATGCCGACCTCGCCGAGTGGATCGCCGCCGCGCCCGAGCAGGCGCTGGGCGCGCGGCTCGCCCGACACGGCGCGCGGCTGCCCTTCCTCCTGAAGCTGCTCGCCGCGGCGGAGCCCCTGTCGCTGCAGGCCCATCCCACGCCCGAGCAGGCCCGAGCGGGCTTCGCGCGGGAGGAGGCGGAGGGCGTGCCCGTCTCGGCGTACGACCGCAACTACCGTGACGAGTTCCACAAGCCAGAACTCATCGTCGCGGTCAGCGAGACGTTCGATGCGCTCTCGGGCTTCCGTCCGCTCGACGAGGTGGACGGCATCCTGCAGACGCTGCGGGCGGCGGATGCCGCGGACGCCGCACCCGACTCGGGAGCCCTCGACCTGCTCGCCGCGCACCTCGGTTCGGCCGAGCCGCTCCGCGACACGGTCGAGTGGCTGCTCCGCGACGGACGCGGCGGCGACACGGGCGAGGCCGCGTGGGTCACCGAGCGGGTGACCGCGCTCGCGGCATCCGACACCGCCCGCCGGTCGCCGTACGCCCTCTCGTTCGAGACCGTCGGCACCCTCGCCGAGGCGTACCCGGGCGACCCCGGCATCGTCATCTCGCTGCTGCTCAACCGCGTGCGGCTGCGCAGGGGCGAGTCGCTGTACCTCGCGGCCGGCAACATCCACGCCTACCTCGCCGGCCTCGGCATCGAGCTCATGGCTGCGAGCGACAACGTGCTGCGCGGGGGCCTCACGCCGAAGCACATCGATGTGACCGAGCTGGTCGAGGTGCTCGACTTCACCCCCATCGCGCCCCCGCGGCTCGAGCCCGAGCCGGCCGGCCCGGGTGTCGTGGCGTTCCGTCCCGACGTGCCCGACTTCGTGCTCTACCGCGCCGAGCCTGCGTCGGTCGCGGCGTCGGACGAGGCCGGTGTGGAGCACCGGGCAGCGGATGCCGCGCGCGTGCCGCTCGACG